>CAZHQV010000056.1:0-12226 GCA_964534285.1 uncultured Dehalococcoidales bacterium | reverse complement strand
CTGGGACCATAGAGGCCCTGGAGAAAGCCGGGATGCGGGAGAAAGTCAAGGTGATGATTGGTGGTGCACCCGTTACGGAAAAGTATGCCCGTGAAATCAAGGCAGACTCTTATGCCTCCGATGCAGGTTCCGCTGTGAGCAAAGCCAAAGAGTTGCTTGGCATTTCCTGAGAGATTCTTCCATCATGGAGGAGTGAGCCATGAAACCGATAGACGTCCCTACCTTTCAACCTAGGCTGAAAGTCCTGAGCCGTGAACAGGCGTTCGCTATCCATACAGCCGCCTTAGAAGTCCTGCAAAAGACGGGATTCAAGATGGAGCACCCCGGCGCTCTGCAAATGCTCGCGGATGCCGGGTGCAAGGTGTGTAAGGGCGATTGGGTTAGGCTGCCAGCATACCTTGTGGAAGAGGCCTTGAGGTCCGCTCCGAGGCAGATTGCCATTTATGATCAGAAGGGCAACAAAGCTATGGCTCTTCTGGATGGCAACCCTTTCTATGGCACAGGTTCTGACGCGACTTTCACTTTGGATTTGGAAACCGGGCAACGTCGGCGGGTCGTCCTAAAGGATGCCGCCAACTTTGCCAAGCTGGTGGATGGCCTTGACAACATGGACTTCGCCATGTCCATGGCCAATCCTGAGGATGTTCCCGTCGAAGATATCTACGTTTATGCTTTTGCCGAGATGGTCAAGAACACCAACAAACCCATCGTGTTCATTTCAGACAGTGGCAGAGACATTGCCAAAATCTACGACATGGCTTGCCAGGTGGTGGGGGGTGAAGAGGAACTCCGGAACAGGCCGTTTGTGGTCAACTATTCAGAGGCCATCAGCCCCTTGCGCTTTCCCCAAAACGTCATGGAAAAACTGATTTTCTGTGCCAAAAGGAGGATACCCATCTGCTTCCCCTCCGGGTCCAACGCTGGAGGCGGAGCCCCTGTCACACTTGCTGGAGCCATGGCTTTAGGGCTGGCTGAAAACCTGGTGGGGCTAGTTGTCCATCAGTTGGCCTGCAAGGGATCCCCCTTTCTGTTTGGCCCTAATGTGAGCGTTTTGGATATGAAGTCCACCGTGGTCTCGTATGGTTGCCCCGAATGGAGTCTCACGCAGGCGGCGCTTGCCGACATGCGCGATGAGATCTATGGCCTGCCCATGTGGGCATTTGCCGGAGCTTCCGACGCCAAGGTGATGGATGCCCAGGCGGGAGCCGAAGCTATGTTTTCTATCATGAATGCTATGCTTTCTCGATGCAACTTGATTCATGATGTGGGATTCTTGGAATACGGGAGCACCTCTTCGCTTGAAATGGTGACGATGGCCAATGAACTGGTGGCCATGAGTCGGTTCTTTGTCGGCGGAATTCCTGTTAGCGAGGAAACTCTGGCACTGGAGGTAATAGAAAGAGTGGTCAGCGGAGGGCCAGGGTCGATGTTTCTCATGGACGATCACACCTTTGAACATTTCATGCAGGCCCAGTTTCTGCCGAAGCTTCTGGATCGGTCCCGCTACGATCCTTGGGAAGAGGCTGGAGCCACGGACCTCTACAAGCGTTGCAATGTCGAGGCGAAAAGGCTGCTTTCAGAGCATGAGGTGGAACCCAAACCTGATGAGGTGCTCGAAGGAATCGACAGAATTCTGCAAGGGCGCTAAGAAGGAGTTCAAGTATGGGTACGAGTTTGCCGTTCTACAGACCGCTTACACCAGAACACGTGAAGGAGATCGACAAGACAGGACGCCGTATACTGGAACGCGTCGGGATCAGAGTCCATGACAGTACCTTTCTCGACATGTTGAAGACAGCGGGAGCACAAGTTGATGATGACAATCGGACGGTACGTTTTGGGGGTAACTGGCTTGATGAAGTCGTGGGTCGTGCCCCTTCACGCTTCATCCTCTACTCTCGGGACGGCCAAAATGACCTGCACCTAGGTGAAGGTAAGGTCTACTTCACCAACGGGGGGCGAGTGTTTCGCATTCTCGATGTCGAAAAGAATCTCTACCGTTACACCATGCTAAGACACGTGGCTCGCACTGCTGCCCTCGTGGACCAGCTGGAGCACATTCGTTTCTATATCATTGCTTGCCAGGCCCACGGCCTAAGACAGCGGACATATCACTTGAATGACTTCTACCACGCTTTCGACCATACAACGAAGCATGTAATGGGGGGATGTGACAATCTGGAAGGTGCTGAGCAGGTGTGGCAGATTGCGAGCTTCATTGCAGGAGGAGAAGATAGACTCAGAGAAAAGCCCTTCGTTTCGGTGATAACTAATGCCATAAGCCCCCTCACCATTGAAGGTACTGCACTCAACGTTCTCAATTTCTGCACCACGCACGGCATTCCTGTCACCTGTGCGCCTGCACCCATGGCTGGGGCTACGTCGCCGGCTACCTTGGCCGGAACCCTTTCCCAAATGCACGCTGAGGCTTTGGCAGGTGTGGCCATCAGCCAAGTTTTCGCACCGGGAGCGAAGGTGCTTTATGGTGCAGTGCCCACGACCATGGATTTGCGAAAAATGGAATTCACCATGGGCTCAGTGGAAATGGCGATGATGAATGCCGCCGCAGTCCAACTGGCGAAGCTGTATAACTTGCCCATTTATGCCTCGGCAGGAGTCACCGAGGCCAAGAAACCTGACATCCAGGCTGGCTTTGAAAAGGGTTTCTCCAGCGTAATGGTGGCCATGGCCGGGGCAGATTGTATTCACTTGGCAGCCGGAATGCTGGATTCGGCGAATTCCATTTCTTATGAACAGTATGTCATGGACAATGAGATCATAGGCATGGTGAACAGAATACTCTCCGGCATCAAGGTGGATAAGGGGACCCTGGGCTTCGATGTGATCGAGAAGGTTGGACCCGGGGGCAACTATGTCACGGAAGACCACACCGTCGAACATATGATGGATGAATTCTTCTATCCCAAACTGAGCGTGCGTTGCAACTTCGATGCTTGGGAGGAACAAGGGCGCCCCGACATGTTGAGCCGGGCGAAAGGGGTGGTTCAGGAACTGCTGAAGGAGAGCAAGAAGAGTCTCTTGGATCGACAGTTGATTGCTAAGGCAGAGGAGGCCTTTCCTGGGATACAAAACGCCTAACGTGACGCGGCGGAACAAAGCCGCAGGCACGACACGTATCATTGCTTGCGCCGTCTTCAAACCAGCCATCGAGCATCTTCATCTGGAAAGGAGATATCCTAATCTGCGTTTGACATATTTGCCATCCAATCTCCATCTGACGCCTCACAAGCTAGAAAATTGCCTGCTAGGAGAGATCAATTTCGCTGAAAAAAGAAACGAGCGGATGATATGCCTTTATGGTGAGTGTTTTCCCGGGTTGAAGGACATCTGTGCGCAGCACGGAGCGATTACGGTGCCTGGCCATTACTGCCATGAAATGCTTCTTGGCACTGAGCAATTCCAGCAACTGATGTATGAGACGGCGGGAACCTATTTCGTTGACAGAGAGCTCATTCTCAATTTCGGGCAGTATTGCATAGAACCGCTTGAACTCCGTGATGAGGAAATGCGAAAATGCTGTTTTGAACATTACCAGAGACTGCTCTATGTGCGGCAGCCAGCGGACCCGGACCTTGTGCCCAGTGCTCGCGAGCTTGCTGAATTCCTGGAGTTATCTCTGGAGATTAGGGATGCGGACTACTCGTATCTGGAAAGAAAACTCATCGATGTGATCCAGCCTGGACTTCTTTGAGAACGAAAGCCTTTGGATAGGCACGCGCGTGGCCCAAGCTGTGGCGCGAGCAGTAAAGATGGAAAGACCTCAGAGTCAGAAAGTCGGGAAGCAACGCCGCTCCATTGGAGCTCCTTCGCCTGAGAAACGAAAAGCGAGATACTTTTCGCTGAATGTTCTGCCTGATGACCTGTGGTTGAAGGTTCGCCAGGGAGAGACTGTCTGGGAGGCGTTGCAGAAGGCGCACGTCGATGTGGGAGGGGAATGTGGGGGGTTGGGCAAATGCGGCAAATGCAAAGTCAAAGTCGGCTCTGCAATGGGTCCCCCATCGAAGGAGGAAGAAGAGCTACTCGATGAGGAAGAGCTGGAAGAGGGGATCCGCCTCGCTTGCCGCACCAGTGTGGACAAGGATTTGGTGATCTACACCGGGGAAGCTACCTCTGACAGCGAGTATTTCCAGATTCTTAAAAGCGGCCATCGGCCCCTTTTGCATCCAGATCCGCTTATAAGCAAAAGGCTAATCACCTTGGCCCCTGAGCTTCAGAATGAGGGACTGTCCGACTTGGACCGGATCAAACTGGTGATGGTTCCCGAATATGAAGACTTGAAGGCGTCACTTCATTGTCTGCGCACGTTACCCGAAAGGTTAAGAAGAACGCAGTTCCATGGAGCAGCGGTGCTCCATGACGACTACTTGATGGCCTGGCAGAATTCGGATGAACTGGAGCGCCACTACGGACTGGTCTTCGATCTTGGCACGAGCACCGTGGTGGGCAAGCTGATAAGTTTGGTTGACGGCGCTGAAGTCGGCGTCGCCGCCTGCCTAAATAGTCAGTACAGGTATGGCACAAACGTGATAAGTCGACTTCAGTACGTCAAGGAACGCAAGTACGGCCTCGATACTTTGCATAGTGCTCTTATGAGGGACCTAAACCAGATCACCAGGCGTCTTCTGAAGGCGCGTGGACTGGAGCCGAATGACATCTTTGTTGCGCTTGCTGCGGGCAACACCACCATGCAACACTTTGTGCTAAGCTTGGACCCCTCTGGAATCGCCGAGGCACCCTTCGCGCCTGTCTTGACCGATGGTCTGATTGTGAAGGCGGCAGACGTCGGTCTCAGATTACACCCCGAAGCATTGTTCTATGTGATGCCGACGAAATCCGGTTACATTGGCGGAGATTTGATAAGTGGCATTCTCGCCTCTGGCTCCTGGGAACAGGAAGGTGAAACGGTGTTGGGGCTCGATATCGGTACCAACAGTGAGATCTTCCTTGGGAATCGGAGAAGACTGATGACGTGCTCCGCTGCTGCTGGCCCAGCCTTTGAGGGCGGCAGAATTTCCCAGGGGATGATTGCTAGTGCCGGAGCGATTGAAACCGTGAGTTTTGACATTGAAAAAGGCGATGTGCATTTGCAGGTGATTGGTAATGTTAGGCCCAAAGGGATTTGTGGCAGCGGACTGGTTGATTTAGTTGCCGGGCTTGTTGAGCTGGGCATAATTGATTATGAGGGCTTAATCCGCCCGGCTCGACGGGGGGTAGCAGAAGGCTTGAATTGGAGAGTAATAAACCGCTCTGGGGCCTATGACTTCCTCATCGCTGCCGCGGCTGAAAGCTACGACCACAGGCCCATCTACCTCACGCAGAAAGACGTCCGCGAGCTTCAGCTTGCCAAGGGGGCTATCGCGGCGGGTGTAGAAACCTTGGTGGATGAACTCGGCATCAGGGTCGAGGATATTGGCCGTGTGTATCTGGCAGGGGCTCTGGGTAATTATGTTAACCTTTACAGCGCTATGCGCATCGGCTTGATTCCGAGGTTCGATCCGAAGATTATCGTGTCGTTGGGCAACGCTGCGAGCACGGGGGCTTCTATGGCGCTTCTGTCTAAAGACTACTGGCATAAGGCTAATGAGCTTGCCGACTTCATTGAGCACGTCGAGCTGTCTTACCGCCTTGACTTCAACCAGTACTTTGTTGAGCATATGGATTTTCCTAGAGAAGAACCATTGGATATTCACCGCCCAGAGGTAGCGGAGGTGATGAGAAGGACCAAGGTCGCAGACGTGATGACCCCTGACTTCCCCACGGTCCCTTCAACCATGCCTGTGAAGGAAATAGGTGAACTGTCGCGTACTACAGGGCATCATGGTTTTCCTGTCTTGGATGGGAGCGGGCATCTGTTTGGCGTAGTTACATTGGCAGACCTGGAGAGTTGTGTGCAGAGCGGAAATGTTGACCTCCCTGTAGGCAATATCGCTACCAAGGCACTGTTTGTAGCCTATCCCCAGCAATCCTTATATGAAGTGCTACAGGCTGCCACGAGAGACTACGGACGTGTTCCTGTTGTGGATTCGCAGGACAAGGATCACTTGCTTGGTGTACTGCGTCGTCAGGACATCATTGAGGCCTACCGCAGGAGAGTGGTGCAAACCCCAAGAGCGGGTGGTGTATTCTCCTCAGGAGAATCCATTTGATGTGTCCTAGACTAGTCGGTCCCTATCATGTTGATGGCGGAAGCAATGAGAGATAGTGTGACTATTGGAGTTGTCGGCGCTGGTGGCGATGGAGTGGTGGTGCTGGGCAGTTATCTGCAAAAACTTGCCGCCTGGCAAGGATATTTCAGCCAGATGCCCAGGTACTATGGACCTCAGATTAGGGGTGGAGGTTCAGCGGTGAAGCTAGGCTTGGATGCTCGGTGTCTCTCCCTTCCAAAAGATACTCTGGACATTCTGGTATGTTTTCATTGGGAGAAGTATTTGGAGCTTCAGCAGGAGCTGGCACTAGGAGTAGACACCCTTGTCCTGTACGACAGTCAGTCCGCAAGAGGAATAAATGTGCCAGAGAAAGCTTTCGGGGTTGGTTTTTCCAGGGAGAGTCAACAGGCAACCGGGTCGACTCTTAACAAGAATATCGTAGCGTTGGGACTACTGGTTGGAATGCTGGCTCTTGCCGATGAACGGGTGAGTGAGGCTATTGCAGAGGACGTAGAATTGGGCCTGTTAAAGGAGAACCTTCCGGCCCTCCAAGCGGGGCGGCATTTGTTCTCTGAGGCGGCTTTTTCTGGGTTAGCATTATCTCCAGCACTGGATGAATCCGCCAAAGTGATTCTTCATGGTAATGCCGCCGTGGCGCGTGGAGCAATCCGTGCTGGCTGTCGAGCATTCTTTGGCTATCCCATTACGCCCGCAGCAGAGATTATGCAGGAAATGCAGGATGAGCTTTCTCGCGGAAATGGCATTTTCCTTCAGGCAGAGGACGAAATCGCTTCAGCGGGACTGGCTCTCGGGGCTTCGTTAGCCGGTGCAAAGCCAATGACCGGCACCAGTGGTCCGGGATTGGATCTGATGACTGAGATGATTGGGTTGTTTTCAGCCGCGGAAGTCCCGATGGTGATTGTTGATGTGCAGCGCTGTGGGCCATCCACCGGCATACCATCCAAATCGGAGCAGTCAGACCTAAATCATGCTATCTACGGCGGTCATGGTGATGCTCCAAGGGTAGTCATTGCGCCTTCTGATGTGCAAGGCTGTTACCGCTTAGTCATAGAGAGCATCAATATCGCTCAGTATTTTCAGACTCCGGTTGTTCTCCTTTCCGATCAGTGGCTAGGGCAAGGGCTGGTGGCTATCAACGCCGATTTTCTGGAGGAAGACTACCCGATTGAGGAAAGGAAAAGCCCTGCGGGAAAAAGTCTTGAGGATTATCACCGTTATCGCTTGACGGAGGATTGCATTTCGCCAATGGCAGTTGTAGGCGACGAAGGATTGGCATATCAAACGACTGGCCTTGCTCATAACGAGGAAGGAGCCCCGTGTTTTGATTCTGAGACCAACAGACTAATGCACGAAAAAAGGTGGAAGAAGCTTGCACCGCTGTCGCAAAGAGATCAGCTGGTCAAGGTTCTTGGGAAAGAGGAATCGAGCCGAGGAATAATAACCTGGGGTTCTTCTGCTCAGGTCGTGCTAGAGACGGTGAAGAACTTGGGATTGCAGGAAGAGGTCAAGGTTTGTGTACCTGAGCTTATTCATCCCCTGCCACGGCGGGTCAAGAGCTTCCTAGGATCAACGGAGAAGCTGCTGGTTGTAGAAATGAATTATTCTGGCCAGCTCTATCACTATCTCCGCTCCGAAATAGATTTACCCCGGAAAACCGAGGTCTACGCCAGAGCTGGCGGCCGACTCTTTAGCAGGCGAGAGCTGACTGCTCCGATAGCAGGGATAGCAAGTTGACGACGACTGCTGACTACAGAACAAGACTGAAGCCAGTCTGGTGTGCAGGCTGTGGCAATTTTGCTGTACTTAGTGCCCTTACTAGGAGAGTGCTGCCTAATCTTGGTATACGTAATGATAGAGCTCTTCTTGTGTCTGGCATTGGTTGCTCGTCGCGAATCCCCGCCTACGTAGACACCTACGGTCTTAACAGCATCCACGGCCGGGCGATGGTTATTGCCCAGGGCGCAAAACTGGCCAAGCCTGAATTGACGGTGGTGGTTATAGGCGGTGATGGCGATTTCTTTAGTATCGGGGCGGGACATCTTCCCCACGCGGTGAGGAGAAATCTTGATATCACCTGCATAATGGTCAACAACTTCGTATATGCCCTAACCAAAGGCCAGACGAGCCCTACCACTCCACATCTTGAGCGGGGCGAAGGGCCCTTTCTTTCCCGGGAGTTCTATCCCCCGGTAGACCCAATATTGGACATGGTTGCTTTCAGTGCTTCAACGGGATCGGCTTTGATTGCCCAGGGAATAGCCAGCGATGTCTCTCATCTTGAGTGGCTAATAGAGGAAGGGATCAAACATAAGGGGTTTTCCTATATCAGTGTGCTGACGCCTTGTGTTACCTTCAGTCCTCCAGAGTTGTCCAGCACAATAAGAGAGAAGGCAAGCTATCTAACCGAGGGGGAACTGGTGGAATTGCCAGATTCCTCGACAGAGAAACCCTGGATCCATGATTCCGGCGACATTGGCTTGGCCCTGAGGCTGGCCCAGGTACCCCTGTTGGAGAAACCGCTTCTAGGAATATTCTTCCGAGGAAAGTGAAAGGGTGATGATGCTGGGCCTGTTCATCTGCTTTTGCGGCACGCTGCAAACCAGAGTCTGTCATGAGGGAATCAAGCGTGCCGCTATTGGTTGGGCTACTACATCCTCCTGGCCAGACGGCGTGAAATGGGATGGTGTTCCCTACTCATAGAGGCAACCTTGCATGTGGATGCAAAGTAGAGATCACAAGAGTTGGGGGATCGGGGATCACTCCGTGCCGCATCAATATCGCCAAGGATTGGATTGCGAGATATTGACTGAAACCAGATAGCATGTTGTTCACTACGAGCTGCGCCTGAGGCACAAGACGGCGACTTGTGCGGCCAGGGCTGAATCTAAGGTCTGCTCCCTTGGACGGTGTCGGAAGCGCGGGTTTTGTCAAATTGTGCTACATTTTCTATTAGCTCGGCGTCGGCAGACTAGGGTCTCAGTGGGCGTGGGCTAGGAGCTACAGATGAAGGGAGTGATCCTCCTGCTGGCATTAGCCTTGGTTGTGACGTATGGGTGCACGCCGACAACTCAAGGGGAGATACCTGCCGTGTTTTCGCCTCAAGCAGCGGATGAATCTATATCGCCTGAGCTAGTTATTGTCTACGATAATAATCCCTTTGATGACCGGCTGCGTACAGCTTGGGGTTTCTCCTGCCTGATAAGGCTTGCTACGAAGACCATTTTGTTCGATACCGGTGGCGATAGTCCCACCTTGCTACACAATATGCGACAGCTTGAGATTGACCCTGGAGAGGTTGACATTGTCGTACTTTCGCACATACACGGTGATCACGTCGGCGGCCTACGCGGCTTTCTGGAGCAAAACCACGCTGTCACGGTTTGCCTACCGCAGTCATTTCCCGACAGCTTCAAGGATGAGGTGAAGTCGCGTGGGGCCAAGTTGGAAGAAGTAGCTGAAGCTGGAGAGGTCTTCCCAGGCGTATATACCACTGGCGAGCTTGGGAATGGGACAAAGGAGCAGGCACTGATTGTAACGACCAGCAAAGGTATGGTGATAATAACAGGTTGCGCCCATCCGGGTGCGGTAAATATCATCCGAGTAGCGAGAGACATCGTACCTGATGATAAGGTATACTTGGTCGTGGGTGGCTTTCATCTAGCCGGGGCATCCTCGGCGCAAATTGAATCTATTGTTCAACAGTTTGGCCAGCTATCCGTGGAAAATGTGGCTCCTTGCCACTGCAGCGGAGATGAGACGCGCAGGCTGTTCGAGGAATTATACGAGGAAGCTTACATGGAGAGCGGAGTGGGCAAGAGGATACCACTTCCATAGTCTGGGGGGCGCAAGGAGCGGGAACTTATGAAAGTCATGGGACTAATTGGGGGGATGAGTTGGAATTCCACGTTGGAGTACTATCGAGCCATCAATGAGCTATTTGCCCAAAGGCTAGGCGGTCTTCACTCAGGCCGCCTGATTCTCTACAGCTTGGACTTTGATGAGATTGAGAGGGCTCAGCGTGAAGCCCGCTGGGAGGACACAGCACGTATCCTTGTTGAGGCAAGCAGAGCTCTAAAGCGGGCCGGTGCTGACTTCTTGGTAGTCTGTACTAACACTATGCATAAAGTCGCTGATGTCGTGGCGGAGAAAGGTGGCTTGCCTCTACTTCATATCGTTGACGCGACTGGTAATGCCATCAGGGAGGGAGGGCTGCACCGGATAGGACTACTGGGAACGCGGTTTGTAATGGAGGAAGCCTTCTACAAGGAAAGGTTGCGAGAGCGTTTCGGCATCGAGGTGCTTGTGCCTGATGAGGACGACATGGCTGCTGTAGATCGAATCATCTATGACGAGCTCTGCCGGGGCATGACCAAGGCTTCTTCGCGTCGAGCTTGCGCTGACGTTATCGGCAGGCTGATGGGTAGGGGCGCCGAGGGCGTTGTGCTCGGATGCACCGAACTGCCCTTGCTTGTTCGATCGGGTGACATAGGTGTTGCGCTATTCGATACTACTCGGCTCCATGCGGAAGCAGCAGTCAATCTGGCACTGGCCGAAGGCTGGGAGTCTGCTCCTACTGGTACATCGTTATAGTTGGCCCCAGGCATTCAGCAATCCCCGACACGGTTTTAGCGAACTCCCAAATTGAGTCTGTTACGTGGCCACCCCCGAAGCTGCTCTTGAAAATCTCTAGAAACAAGAAATGGCTTCCCAAAACCGATCGCGGAAGCATTTCGGCCGGCGGTTCACAGGCACTTAAACGCCGGGCTTGAAGACAACGCTGGGCTGAAGCTTGGTGACATAATCAAAGCCGACTGCCACCTGGATGCTGCCGTATTTTGCCTTTAGCTCGTCTAAGGTACCGGCATCCAGTGCCTCCACGGGGCAGGCTTCTACGCAAACAGGCTTTCTGTTTTGTGCCCATCTGTCCAAACAGAAGTCGCACATCTGTGCTTTCGCATTGGTTTCACGCCCGAACTGGGGGATATGGTAGGGACAAGCCTCACGACAGAGATTACAGGTATTCATCCCCATACATTGTTCTCGGTCTATTACCACGATGCCGTCCTCCGCCCTTTTGTGGATGGCACCAACAGGGCAGCTTGCAATGCAAGCAGGTTGGGCACAGTGATAGCAACTCAGAACTAAGAAATTCACAGAAATATCGGGATACCTACCATTTTCCAAGGTGAGCAGTCTAATCCAATTCACATCTTTGTCCTGTATGTCGTGCCAGTCCTTACAAGCCACCACGCAGGCAAAACACCCGATACACTTAGACTGATCGAAATAGAATCCTAGTTGCATGGCTTACTCCTTTAGAGTTTCTTCACCTCTACCAGTATGTTGTTGCAGGAGAACGCTCCGCCTGCCGTATGGTAACTGCTGGTTAGAGTATTGACGCCCGCGCCTTGGTCCACCCCGTTTTCATCTGGCGTGAACTGCCCAGACTCAGGCAGCATGACGACACCTGGCATTATCCTTTCCGTAACCTTGGCGGCAACCTGTATTATCCCGTGGTCGTTGAATACCTGAACCTGATCGCCATCGCTGATGCCTCTAGCCCGGGCATCAACACTATTGATCCAGAGAGCGTGGGGCATGAGATCACATAACCAGGGCAGATCTTTGAATTGAAAATGTACCCCGCGCTTGAAGTGAACAGAAACAACCTGTAGTGGGTACTTCTTAGCTAGAGAGGAGCTACGACTTTGCGTGTTATCGAAGTATTTGGGAATAGGTGGAAGCTCAGGGTTATCCATATCCGCCAGCATTTGGGAATAAATCTCTATTTTGCCCGAAGGTGTGGGGAAGGGATTGCTCTCAGGGTCATCGATCTGTTTCTTGAAGGCAACCATCGGTTGGTCGAAATTGACCCTGTGAATGCCTTTCGTCTTGAACTCCTCGTAGTCGGGTATGTTCTCACTGTTTTCCACTATCCATTTCACCCATTCCTCATCCGTCTTGTCATTGTAGGTTTCGATGCCCAGCCGGGGGGCCAGTTCGGTGAGTATCTGTAGGTCCGACTTGCACTCGTACAG
>CAZHQV010000055.1:0-12371 GCA_964534285.1 uncultured Dehalococcoidales bacterium | reverse complement strand
TTTATGGAGCAGAACCCGCTCTTAGCTACCTGTCCAAATTTCGGGGACCACCTCACATATCCCTAAATGAACCTCCCGGTAGCACTTTGACAGCTATGTGGGCAAGCCAACCTATTTGTTCCCTCATTCTATTCGTCATACCCGGTCGCTGTTAATCTTACTGTTCCCGACTTTTCATTACCACCACTAAAATCTGTTGCAGTGTACAGCTTTAGCCCCCACTCCTGACTACAGCCCTCTTTTCCTCCTTTGTTATTTTGAAAGCGCCAATGAGGATTCTCCTCATACCCTTTCTCTCCAATAATTAAGCAAATCTTCCATCGTTATCTCAAAAGGTATCCTTGGCTTCCAGTCGCTTTGCTTCTTGAACTTTGAACAGTCACCTTGCAGTACCTCGACATCAGAAGGTCTCATCCGAGAAGGGTCTTGCTTTACTTCAATCCTCTTGCTGGTCATAGATAGCAGTAAATCCAGCATCTCTCTTATTGTTCTTGCCTTCTCAGAGCAAATATTATATACCTCTCCAAATTCGCATTTCTCCAGTGCTAACCGGTATGCCCCTACAATATCCCTGACATCGGAGAAGTCTCTTCGAGCATCGAGATTACCGACATAAATTATCGGCTCTTTCCCTTTTTCGATCTCGGCGATTTGCTTGGCAAAACTTGAGGTTACGAACACATCCCCCCTTTTCGGCCCAGTGTGATTGAAGGCACGGGTAACCACAATTCTTAAGCCATATGATTTGTAGTACTGATAGGACAGTTTATCCTGGGCCACCTTAGAGACTCCATAAGGGGAGAGGGGTCTTAAAGGATTCGTTTCTTTAATAGGCAGCTCATCGGGGTAAACCATCCCGTATTCCTCTGAACTACCGGCAACCTGAATTTTAGGATCTGTATCTGACTTTCTAATCGCTTCAAATAGATGTACCGCCCCAATTACGTTCGTTTCCATGGTGTCCGCTGGAGCCCGCCAACTCATCGGAACAAACGATTGGGAAGCCAGGTGGAAAACGTAGTCTGGCCTTGACTCTGTAATCACCCTCTCTAATGAATGCGCGTCTCTCATGTCAGCATTAACTAGATGCAAGTCGTTTTTGATATGTTCTATGTTATCTAGCCTGCTCCTCCAGCGCACTGCTCCATACACCTCCATCCCCTCCTTCAATAGGTACTCCGCCAGGTGACTCCCTACAAAGCCCGTTATCCCAGTTATTAATGCACTCTTCATGGATAGTTACCTCCGTTCAAAGATTAACCTGTTTTCTATTATAGCTGCATTATAGGTATGAGGGTGCTCAAAAGCAACAGGTTTCAAAAATGGGGACCCGTGGCTTTATAACAGAGCGTAAATACTACATAGAATGTGATAGAAGACGACTACACTTCATCTCCAAGGGTCAAGACAACGCAAAGGCCGCTTCTCACCAACTGCTCAATGGTTTCACCAGCTTTGATTGCTGCCCCCGTCTCTCCTATCTCCAATATCATGTACTTATTCCTAGAGTCAGTCTGTTAAACCCACCTTAAATGATAAGACGACCTGATAGCCAAAATGACATAAATGCTAATGAGCCCATGCGCCGCGATCCAGGCATAGCCACCGCCGATGACTATGAGAACCATTATTAACATTACAGGCAGCCTAACACAGATGAAACAATATCGTAAGATTGCCACGCCCCGCTTGATAGTAAACATCTAACAGGGCTCGCACTAACACAAAGAAATGCTAGCTATATGGAAAGTCTGCGAGCAAGGATGTAGATAGCTACCACAGTCTGAGCGCCAAGCCAGGCGTAGCCGATGCCGATTATGCCAGTCACAGGCATAATTAGATAACTACCTAGAAGCACACCCAGGACAATGAGTCCCCAGATTGCCATCAGTTCCTTTATCCTTCCACTTACCTGAAGTATGCCAGTGTAGATATAACTAATTGCTAATGGCAGACTGGATAGGCTCAGAACCCACAGCAAGTGCAAGGCATTAAGCGAATAGGTTTGCCCGAAGGCAAGCAGCACCCACTTTCCCGCCAGAATAAGCACGATCACTGCGGGAACTAACAACAGATAGGTGAATTTCAATGACTTGGTCACATTTTCCTTTAGTTTATCCTCAAAGTGAGAGCCCTCGGCGAACAATGATTGAGAAACTGCTAAAGGGATGGCAAAAAGCAAGTTAGCTATCATCCAGCCAATATAGAAGTAGGCATTTTGTTCCGCGCCAAGAACATTAACCACCATCAGCGGCAAAATGAATGGTATACAGCCCATAAACAGATTGGCTAAGTAGTTACCACTGGAATAGCGCCACATATCCTTTAACAAGCCGAGCTTTAGAGTGGGCACCGGCTTATAGGAATGCTGAACTCTGGGCAAAAAGGTGAAAATGGAAACAGCGACAGCCACCGCTATAGCGATGCCCCACGAGGCAACTATTCCAAAGGTATGGAAAAAAAGAACAAAAAGAACGGGCAAGGGAAGCCTGAGCACCGAGAAGATAATTCCTTTAGATAGCGCAAAACCAGCTCTTCGCTGGGCTATAAAAGTGTAATTGACCAGGCCTGATAGCGTCCATAATATGGTAAAAACAATGAATGCTGAGGCGAAGATGGCATTCTGGTTAACAAACGCTAACGTTGGAGACCAAAAATCCAGGCCGGCAAGAAAAATGCCCGCTACCACCAGGCTGATGAGACCACTCAGGGTATAGCAGGAGTTTATCAAGTCCTGTGGTTTATCAGATTGAGGTAAGAAACGAATGAGGGAGATGTTCAAGCCAACCAGGCTGATAAGGGTAAGAAGGTTTATAGCTGAGATTATCGCGGAACTGAACCCTACGTCAGCTTCGGTGTAAAATCGGGCAACTATCATCCAGAAGAAGAAGCCAAGGAGAGCCATGACCCCGGTGTTGAGCATAAGGTAGACCGCATTGCGGTAAAGCGAAACGCCATAGAGGCTCTTCAAGCGCTCTCTTGAAGTAAGAACCTCTATGACCTCAGCCAGTGTCTCTTTAACAAAGAGGACGCGTTTCATCCCTGCCAGCCTGAAAGTCCATAGATACTAGCCGGTAGCATCTATATGCTATGCCTACTCGGTATGCACCAGCCGCTAGCATCCGGTTTAGTAACATAGGTTGATAGGACTCGCGGAACTCCGACGTTCGGTTCACAGGCCTCCTTGAATTCATCTTTGTCAACAAAAACTGAGAGGCCCTAACTGGTGAGTCGCGTACGCGTATCAGTTTCAGCACTACTGCTGAGATTGGTTTGCTGCTTGCCACGCCTTCGGCTCGCAACTTCGGCTCGGAACTTCGGCTCGCAATGACAAGAAGAGAGATCTGTGGTGAGAAGAGGATCGCATTGGCTGGAGTCGCAAATCGCCCGGGAGGTGAGCCTTTTCAATCTACACTCATGGACCAAGGCGTCCTGACGAATGAGGCCGATGTTCATACCTCTGCATTCCCTGATCGATCCTGTCAGCTTGGAGCCGGGTCAAAACACGCAAATCTGCTGCCCTTGGTGATGACTGCCACCTCCCATTCAAGATTCACCTGATTTGACATACTCAAAGATTTTGACCTCAGGCAACTGCGTGTCTCCCACTCTTGCTGGGGCAGGGGACTGGTAGACGAGCTGGTACTGGCTCAACTCCTCAAGGGGCACAGGACTTGTCAGAATGTCAACGCCCACTATCCTACAATTCTCAGTCTCCTGGCTGGCCACATAGCTGGCAGCGTCTTCATAGCTGGTGAAGGATTTTGTATCAATGACTTCCTTGTACTGCACTCCCTCAGCGCTCGTCCTTTCCTCATAGGTAATCACTAACGTCTCCTGGGGGACCACAGCCTGGGCATCAAAGTTGTAAAGCCTGACAACCATCGAGCGATAGTAAGCGGGGTAGTTGAGCCTTACCGGCTGCAGTACGCCCTCGCTCTCCACATAGTAGATTTCGAAGAACTCGTCTTCACTGTGGTCAGCCCACTGCGGCATAGCATAGAATTTGCTGGTAGTCATCAGGCCATCGATCATTACGTATTTTGAGCCCAGTTCGGCTATCAGTGGGTTAGCGGCACTCTCGTCCTGTGCAATGAAGAAGTGAGCTACTTCGGCGGCGTTGGCCTGACCCGCAGGAGAGGAATTAGGTATGCGGTGGCCAAGGCGAGTTATCCAATGGCCATAGTCCCACCAGGATACTACACCATAGGCAGTCTCAGGGTAGTGAAAGGGAGTCTCATATAGCGCGTAGTAGAAATCAGGGTCGTCAAAGGGTTCAGGGGTATTCTCTCTGAGCCAGGTAGTGGCGCTGTACCAGCCTGGAGTGATGAGTGGTGGGTTCTGGGCAAGCGCCTTGATGTGTCCAAAATTGGGGAAAAATACGAGGAAAAAGATGGCTAAACCGGCTATGCTAACCTTTATCCAGGAAGCTCTGGAGCTCATGACCGCTCTTCGTGCTGCCTTTGCCTTTCTCCTCTTTGCCTTCTTCACTACTTTCAGTGCTTCTTTGGGCGCGGCTAGCAGCTCTCTCACACCGGCAAAATCGAGGACCCTCCAGCAGAAGTATCCTGTGAGCAAAGCAGCGTTTACGGCGAAATAGTAACTGAAGCGGCGCTGGCCCAACACAGCTAGCAACATTATCAGAGTCCATACGAGGAATAGCGTCCTGTTGGGACTCTCCTCCCTGGCAGCAGCATAAATGAGCAAGCCCAGCGAGATGAAGGAGATGAAGAAAGAGGTGGTGAAGTTGAGCCACGCTATCTGTAGAGAGAACGCCGTACCGAAGGGGTAAAAAAGAGGATGTACCTCTACAATGGTCAGCTTGGCGCCGGCCGGGGCGAAGATACCAAACTTGCTGAGCATCGAATGGAGCAGAGAGGGGTCAACAGCATACAAAACGGCGAAGCTGATTCCGGCAATCCCCACCAGCGCCAAAGGATAGTAAGCAGCCCTTATCGCTTTTTTTGACATAAACCAGGAAATGGCGCTCAATGCCATGGGCGCCAGTACGGCAATTGTCATTGATACAATGTAGAGAGCCTCCGACCCACCTCTACTTAGAAACGGGAGAACCATTATGAAAGAGACAAGGAACGTTATCACACCGATGATGCACAGGTAGTCAGTTGATCTATGCCTCAGGTGGTCTACAACAAACTGAATTACCAGGTACAGGAATATGATAAAGACAAGGAGAAGGGCACCACCCCAGGTCAGGAGGTAAATGCCCAGGAAGATGCCTGCAAGCAAGGTATAGATAAGGGGCTTGGTGATGACTGCCCAGTTCCTGGTTAACAAATGCTCGAACGATATTTCCCTCTCTCTGGCTCTCTTAATCGCCAGTATCAAGAAGAGTATGGTTGTCGTGGCGAAGAGACTCTCTGCCACATGGTGGTCGGTGAAGCCCAGCAGTGAGCGGTTCAGTAATTCGCCCGGCAATACGACGAGCAGAGCAGCCGACAACAGGCCCACCCAGCGGTTAAAGAGCTCTTTGCCAATGAAATACACCGGGATGACTATGAGCGTGCCCAGAATGGCCGGAATGTAGGCGCCAACAGCATCCAGGGTATGCTGGCTTGGCAAACCCCAGCCAACAATCCGGGCAACGCCGCCAACAAGCCAATCAAAAAACGGCATATATCCCACTGTGTAACCCGTGGGAAAGAAGCTGTAGGCATCGAACTGGATTAGCTGGGGGAAGTGATGGACCAGGTTATCCACCAGTCTCATGTGGTACCAGGGATCAACTCCCCTGAACAGGACCGTTCCCTGGACGAAAACCTGGTCGTAAGGCAGGGCTATCCGTATATACAGTGAGATGCCACAGATGATGGCCAGGACTATCGCTACAAAAGCTGCTGGGGGGAGCTTGCCAATCCTATTTGCGGTAGCCATAGCCTCCAATCGGTCTTCGTCGCCCTTGACAGGCTGGTGAAGATGAAAAAGCACGCCGCGGACTTGCTCTCACTATCCAAAGTATAGCGCATTTAATAACTCGTGCCTATGCTCAACGGTCTTGCCAACCGGCGATTTTCTGAGACCCCTCTCTATTGCCGCGGTCTCTGGCTGGGGGGTAAAATGATAATCTGGTGGAAGGACCGAGGCAAGAGCCCGTTAACCACGTCACCAACCTTCCTTGTGCTTCCTTCAACCGGGCCCAGCTGTGGGACAGCTTGGGGGCACTGGCTGCTGGAATGGAAGACTCCTCCACAAAAGACGGGACGGTGCCAAGGGGGCCGCTGCTATTCTCGAGGGACAACGCAGCAACGCAAGTGCCAGGCAGGCGCTCAGGGTGAAGAGACTGTACCCTGACGCCCGCCTGCCGGAGCGGGCCACGGAAGGCTCAACCGGCCTGGACCTGTTTGCTTATATCGGGGAGCAAGGTGGCTGGGTTGCCCTGGAGGAGAAGCCAAAGTTGATCGGCACCGGCGTCGCAGTGGAGGCGCCTAAGGGCTACGACGTGCAAATACGGCCGAGGTCTGGTCTGTCAGCGAAGGGAATCATGGCGGCTTTCGGCACCATTGACAGCGACTACAGGGGTGAAGTCATGGTGACCATGTATACCCTTGGCCGAGACAGCAGTTTTGAGGTCAAGCATGGCGATAGAATAGCCCAACTGGTCATAAGCAGGCTGGCCGAGCTGCCAATTGAGGAAGCCAAAGGACTTTCGTCTACAGAAAGAGGGCCGCGTGGGCATGGCTCCACTGGGATGGCTTAGAATGGCAACGATACGAGTGGGAACATGCTCATGGACTGATCCGACGCTACTGAATTCCGGTCGCTTCTACCCCGCTTCGGCACGCTCAGCCGAGGCCCGCCTTCGATACTACTCCAGCCAGTTCGACCTTGTCGAGGTGGACAGCAGTTACTACTCAATGCTGAGCGATAGGACCAGCCACTTGTGGGCGCAGCGGACAGCGGAAGACTTCACCTTCGACGTTAAGGCCTTCCGGGTCTTTACACAGCATCCCACGCCGGCTAACTCGTTGCCCAAGGACATAAGGCAGGCGCTGACTCCAGAGCTTCAGCAGAAAGCAAATCTGTATTATCGAGACCTACCCGGCGAGATGACTGAGGAACTGTGGCAGAGATTTGCTACGGCACTGCTTCCACTGGATACAGTTGGCAGGCTGGGTGTTGTCCTGTTCCAGTTTCCACCATGGTTCTACCCCGGCTCGCAGCAACTTGACTACATTCTCAGGTGCAAGGAGAGACTGTCACAATATCGTCTGGCAATTGAGTTCAGAAACAACGTGTGGCTCAACGAAAAGAACAAGCGCAACAGCTTGGACTTTCTCAGGAAGAATGGCTTGCCGTTCGTATGCGTTGATGAGCCGCAGGGTTTCAAGTCGAGCGTACCTCCTGTCGCTGAGGTAACCTCCGACGTAGGACTGGTACGCTTCCACGGCAGGAATTCGGAGACGTGGGAGAAAAAAGGCATTACTCCAGCCGAGCGCTTCAACTATCTCTATAGCGAAGAAGAGCTCAAGCCGTGGGCAAGTAAGGTCGGTGAACTGGCCAGTGAGACTAAGGAGATGCACGTGCTGTTCAACAATTGCCATCAAGATAAGGCCGTCATCAATGCCAGGCAAATCTCTTTCATGCTAAGCTCTGAAAGCAGCCTCAAGGAGAAGGAAGAACAAGGTGCATAAGGCAAAGTTTGGCAGCATTCCTCTTTTCGCCAAACGGAAGACCG
The DNA here is from genome assembly GCA_964534285.1 of uncultured Dehalococcoidales bacterium. Lineage (GTDB taxonomy): Bacteria > Chloroflexota > Dehalococcoidia > GIF9 > AB-539-J10 > JADFUX01. The sequence goes on along the minus strand of CAZHQV010000055.1, from coordinate 4,675 downwards.
AAGCACCAGCTTTGAGACTCTCGCCCACCAGCGTAGCCACATTTCGGCAATGCAGGCTGCAATACAAGTTCCGCTATATAGACAAGCTTGGTGACCAATACGGAGGGCCGAGACCTTACTACACCATGGCCAACCATGTACATGCCACGTTGGAGCACCTGCTTTCACTCGTGCCCGTTCAGAATCGCACAGTCGAAACTGCTAAGGCACTCCTCAAGAAGAACTGGCGCCGCTACCGTGTCGGGTTCAGGAACAGGGCTGATGAGGAGAGATGGGCTCGGAGAGCGCTAGCTGAGGTCACCCGCTTCGTACTGGAACAGGATGTGACAGTTACGCCGCTAATGGTGGAAAGGGCGGTCGAGACGGAGATCACTCCTGGGCTCATCCTGCGAGGGAGGCCTGACCGCGTGGACCGGCAGCTGGATGGCAGTCTGCACATCATCGACTACAAGACAGGCACCCTGCCAGAAACCATCGACTGGAGCCAGCTCGATCTCCATGCTTTGATTCTATCTCGTGGCACTTCCTATCCAGTGAGCAAAGTATCTTATTTCTATTTGCTTTCAGGCACAACGGAGAGCAAGGAACTGGATGCGAAAGTCCTCGAGGAGACCGCTTGGGAGCTGTTCCGTGTCGCAAGAGAAATCAGAAAAGAGAAGCGTTACCCTCCTTGCCGAGGTCCCGCGTGTGCGGGGTGCGATTTCGCAGTGATTTGCCCTGCCAAGCATGAGAGCTATGTAGAGGTGGGAGAGACCGAACTGCCGCTGTGGCGTGATTTCAGCGACATGCTTGTCGGGGAGTAACCATGCGCCTTTCCGTCCACATCAAGTCGGCGTTGATGGGCGGCAAATTTGAATCTGGTGCGGCCTGAGAACCGTGCAGGCGATGGGTCATTATCAGGGGCGCGTGGGCCAAGGCCCTGAGCGAAGGGGACGAGGCATGCCGCCGAGGATGAGATTGCGTCGCCTTCGGCTCGCAATGACAGAGCCATATGTTTGCCCAGCACTAGCTTTGCATCGGCTCATGAGGGCACGGAGTCCTTGAAGGTAGACAGAGGAATCCTTAGCTGAGTGAAAGCTCACCGATTATTGGGATTTCGGCTTGACAATCAGGACATCTCTTATCGTTGCCTATTCCGTATTTCATTACGTCAAATCCATATCGCTCCATTAGGAGTTTTCCGCAAGATGGACAGTAAGTATTCTCATAAGGATGGCCGGGCAAGTTACCCACGTAGACGTAGTCGAGCCCTTCTTCTTTTCCGATTTCATATGCCGTTTCCAGGCTACGCACAGGTGTCGGTGGAACGTAACGCGTCGAGGCAAATCTGTACGCAGGATAGTATCTGGTTACATGCCACGGAGTGCCACTCCCCAGCTCATTGACGATTCTTCTGGCTATGCTTCCCAAGCACTCCTCATCGTCGTTCACGCCGGGTATGACCAGGGTTGTCAGTTCAATCCATATGTCATGCTGTTTTGCCAGTCTGCCATTTTTCCAGACTCTTTCGACATCTGCCTTGCAATATTCCTTAACAGCCTCAGCATCACCTTTCACGTCGATATTCATTGCATCCAAACCGTGCTCTATCAACAACTGCAAAGCCTCAGTACTCATGTAACCATTTGTAACATAAGTATTGTAATAACCTTCTCTCTTCGCCAGATGGAAGATGTCTAGAGAGTACTCCAGTAGCAAAGTGGGTTCATTGAATGATATGCTCGTACCTTGGCAATTCTGCTGCCGCATCAGACTCATAAAATCTTCCGGGCTTATATATTTGCCCTCCCCAATTCTCTGCGGAGACTTGCTTACATCATAGTTCTGGCACCAGGGACAATCGAAATTGCATGACCAGGTGCCCACGGTCAATGCTTTGCTGCCAGGCCAGAAATGAAAGAACGGCTTCTTCTCGATGGGGTTGGCAGACACGCTGGATATGTCCCCATACACCAACGTATAAAGCTTTCCGCCCATGTTCTTCCTCGTCTTGCAGAATCCAAGCTCACCAGTACCTATTTGGCAGTGTCTCTCACAGGTATTGCACTTGACTCTGCCGCCTTCAAGCTTCTCATAGAGCGCCGCTTCTCTTGTTCGTTGGTCATCCACTGGACTTGCTTTTCCCCGTCTTTCATTCGGCTGTGATTACGTATCCTCTCAGCCAGTAGAATTCTACTCTATACTTTCAAACCTCTCTAGATGCTATGATACAGGGGACGCCTCTGAGGCTAACGCTAAAGTCGCTTCCCTGTTGGCCTCTTAATCATAAATGGATAACAATGTAGAATTGACCATCATGATGGAGATAGAAGTCAAGGTGAAAGCTGACCTGAAGGAGGTTGAAAAGAAGCTTGTGGAGGAAGGAGCGGATTTCGTGAATGAGGAGCAACAAATTGATACCTACTACAACGCGCCGCACCGGGATTTCGCAGTAACTGATGAGGCCTTAAGGGTGCGCTGTGTAGGGAGGAAGAACATGCTTACTTACAAGGGTCCCAGACTAGACGCACTCAGCAAATCGAGAAAAGAGATAACATTATCGGTAAGTCGTGAGCCAACAGAAGAGCTGCTGAGGTGCCTAGGGTTCTCCAAGTTCGGACAGGTCATAAAAGCTAGAAGGAACTATGAGTTGGGCGATCTCCTAGTATCGTTAGACAATGTGGAGGACTTGGGGACTTTCGTGGAAATCGAAGCTGTTGGAGAAGAGAAAGACTTCGAATTTCACGAGAAAAGGGTGGTCGGACTATTAGAGAAACTGGGGTTCAGCGAGGGCGAAATCATAAGAGAGTCGTATTTGGAGCTAATATATAGCAAGCGAGACCCGAGAGGTTAGGCACAAGTCAGATTGGAATGTCACCAAGCGAGGTCAACCAATACTCTGGAAACTCTTTTCTTCTGTTTTTCTTGTTTCAGGGCTAAAAGGCGAGAATGACCCAGATTACACTAAGCAGGGAGGTGCTCAAATGGAACTTGTAGAAGCGATAGAGTCAAGAAGGAGTATCAGGGGCTACAGGGGGATTCCTGTCCCCAAAGACACTCTGAGGCAAATCCTGGAAGTAGCAATACGCGCTCCTTCATATGACAACGCTCAGCCATGGGGCTTTACCGTGTTGGGCGGCAAAGTACTGAATGACCTAAGGGAAGCTTTGCAACAACAGTCTCTAGCCGGGACGAGCCCTCATCCTGATTTCCCACTGGAGACTCTTGGCCGGGTCCATAGGATCCGCTATGTAGAGCTGGCAAAGAGCTTGTTTGAACTTGTGGGCATCGCCCGTGAGGACAAAGAAAAGAGAGTGCAGTGGCTGTTGAAAATGGTGGGCTTTTTCGATGCTCCCAATGCCATCATTGTTACTGCGGATGCGGACTTCAGCGGTCACTACTCCATGTTCTGTCTGGGCGCAGTAAGTCAGAATATTGCGCTGGCAGCGTTAGACTTCGGTTTAGGCACCTGCCTGGATGTAGCATCCATAGTGTACCCCGAGGTGATAAGGCGAATTGCCGGAATACCTGAATCCAGGAAAGTCGCCATTGGAATAGCTATTGGATATCCTGACTGGAGTTTTCCGGCAAATGAACTGCGAAGCACCCGTGAGCCACTCGAGAGTGTAGCCACCTGGTGCGGCGTATGAGACAGGGACAGTCCAAGAGGGGAAGCCGCGCACTTTTGCTCCTTGCAAAAGCGAGCTCTTGCTTAGCGACCAGAACTCAGGGCCAAGACAAGCGTGACATGCCCGTTTGTCCTCACTCATCGACATTCCGAGGCACGTTTGGAACCCTGTTAGTCGTACTCATGGGGTAGGGGCGCTCCTATCGCTGCAATGAATCAATGTACGATGAGTTTCTCTGGTTGCCTTCAGTGAGCATCGCAAGAGAGAATGGCGTGCTCTGGCATATCACAAGATCAGGTTCTGGAGGCCACCTACGATGAGTGCCGCTGCTATCATTATTCCCGTAGCTATAAGCGTGTTTCTCAGCCGTAACTCTCTGGCCAGAACGACAAAGGTAGCGACGCAGGGGAAAGACATAGCTAGAACTGTACTGCTGATAACCAGCTGCTTAGCAGTCAGCCCTAAGGGAGCCAGCATGCCCATAGCCACGTCCTTACGCAAGAAGCCAACAGCTAGAGCTACAACTGTCTCACTGGGAAGACCGAGCAGCCCAGTCAATACTGGACTGGCAAAATTGGCAATGGCACTAAAAACCCCCAGAGTGTAGAGAATATTCACCACCAGCACAGTGCCCAGGACTATTGGTAAAGCCTCTTTAATGAACCCAGAGACCCGGAGCCAAAGCTTCTCACCGATGACTCGCCACGGTGGCCAGCGATAGGGGGGAATCTCAAGCAGAAGTTCCGGGTTGAATCCCTTCACAGTGCGGTTAAGGATGAGGCCTATGATAACCCAAGATACAAACAGGCTACCATAGACCATAGCGACGTATTGAATGCCCTGCTGCCCCACAAGCCCTATTATCATGGCTTGTAACGCCGCACATGGAACGCCAATAGAAATCAAAGTCGCGGCAATAAACCTTTGTTTACGGCTCTCCAAAATACGGGTTGCCATAACCGCAGGCACATTACATCCAAAGCCCAGAATAGTGGGGATGATGGCATAACCGTGTAGTCCCAACCGGTGCATTATGGTGTCCATCAGTACCGCCAGGCGGGGCAGGT
>CAZHQV010000054.1:0-12762 GCA_964534285.1 uncultured Dehalococcoidales bacterium | reverse complement strand
GGAATGCCGCCTGTAATCACTATCAAGTCCCCTGATTTGGCTAGCCCTACTTGCTTAGAAAGGTCGCCACCCGTAGTGAACAGTTCTTCCACTGAGGAGCACCCGTCTATCCGGAAAGGATGGACACCCCAGTGCAGGAGAAGCCTGCCAACTACAGAAGGGCTGGGGGTTATCGCTAGAATGGGAACTCTGGGGCGATATTTCGACACTCTTCCTGCCGTGGTACCAGATTGGGTGAAGGCGACGAGGGCCACTGCACCTAGATAGTGCGCTGTATAACAGGCGCTATAGCTTATCAGTTCATCAGTCCTCCGCTCAAGCCAAGCGTCTCTTTCCGCCAGCATCTGCCCATAGGGCAGCTTGCCTTCTGCTTCTTGAGCGACCTTCGCCATCATTCGTACTGCCTCTACCGGGTACTTGCCAATGGAGGTTTCTGCAGAGAGCATGATGGCGTCAGTGCCATCAAAGATGGCGTTGGCCACGTCAGCAACCTCGGCACGGGTGGGACGAACAGAATTCACCATAGATTGAAGCATCTCAGTAGCGGTGATTACCGGCTTACCTGCTTGATTACATTTTCTGATGATCTCCTTCTGTACCAGGGGTACCCTTTCTAGGGGCACATCCACACCAAGGTCCCCACGTGCCACCATTATGCCATCGCTAACTGCGAGTATGGCATCAAAATTTCGGACTGCGTGTCCTCGCTCTATCTTGGCGATGGTAGGGACATCCGCGTTGTTTTCTCGCAGCATGTCCCTTACGTTCACCACGTCCTGAGCGTCGCTGACAAAGGAGAGCGCCAAGTAGTCAGGTTGCTGCTTGATGGCAAACAGAATGTGTTCTCGCAAAGCATCCGTGACGAATGAACCGGAGGTGCGCATTCCAGGTACAACAAGGCCTCGGCCAGCAGTGAGGAGGCCGCCAACAACAACCTTGCATTTTACTTCACTTCCACTTATGCCTTGAACTCTGAGCTGCATTGCTCCATCATCAAGGAACATGGTATCGCCTATCTTGACGTCCTGAGGTAGATTAGGCAGATTCACCGGAACCAGCGTAGCATCGCCCTCAACCTGCCTCGTGGTAAGGACAACCTGGGCACCCCTTTTCAGCATAGCTTGACCGTTTTTCAGCTTGCCCGTTCGATACTTAGGCCCCGGGAGGTCCATGAGTATCGCAACGGGATTTGCCAGGCGTCGAGATAGCTTGCTTACAGTCTGAATATGGCGGGAGTGTTCCTTATGGGTCCCGTGCGAGAGATTGAGCCGAGCGACATTCATGCCAGACTTGATAAGCCGCTCAATTACGGCGGCCGAACTGCTAGCTGGACCAATCGTGCATACTATTCTGGTTCGTCTGACGTAAGACCTGGGCACTCTCATATTGCTGCTCCTCCAGCATCAGGAGGACCACTAACTGCGATACCAACCCTCACCCCCGGAGCGACGCCCTTCACCACCCGTTTTTCAGTATCAGAGGCTAAGTGCTTCTCAGCCAACTCAGCCAGTTGCTTCACGCATTTCCCAGCAATCTTCAATTCGTGCGCCATTACTTCCCCCGTCTGTTCTTCATTTCTTGGAGGGCGAAGGCTGCTGCTCCAAGCACGCCGGAATCCCGCCCTAGCTCAGCAGGAGCGAAACGCACCGCCCTGAAGGCTGGCCTGAATGCTCTCTCCTCAGCCACCTCATAAGCTGGCCCGAGCAACAGATCACCCATGTTGGATAACCCGCCACCGATGAGTATCAGCTCGGGATTGAATATGTTAATCAAATTGGCTAAGCCCACACCGACATAGTAGCCGGTTTGCGCAATGAGTTCTTTCGCTAAGCTGTCACCGTGCACAGCAGCGGCATGGATGACCTGCGCCGTCACCTTTTCTATATCACCATCAGCGTAATCAAGAATACGAGTCTTGACCCCCTGTTTGATTCGATGCCTTGCTTCCCTGGCCAGAGCCGTACCAGAAGCTAGCGTTTCCCAGCAACCCCTGTTCCCACAGTTGCAGAGCGGCCCCTTATCATCAATGGTCATATGCCCCACCTCGCCAGCAGCACCTAGAGTGCCAGTGTAGATCTTCCCATCAATGACAATGCCGCCGCCGATTCCCGTGCTGATAGTAACATAAACGAAGTTACGAGCACCTCGGGCAGCACCGAAATAGAATTCCCCCAAGGCAGCGGCATTAGCGTCGTTGATGAGGAAAGTCTTCTTGCCCAGCTTCCTCTCCAGTATCTCCCTCAGAGGAACATCTCGCCACCCCGGCAGATTTGGTGAAGTGAAGAGAATCCCCGTCTCAGCACTACAGAGACCAGGAGCTCCAACACCTACGGCATCAAGGCTGGAGATATCTACGCGAGCTTGCTCCAAAGCCCGATGTGCAGATTCTGTGATTGATTGGATGACTGCCTCAGTACCTTTGACGGCTGGCGTAATGCCGTGGTCACGCGAGAGCATCTTGCCTTCAGAGTCGCTCACTGCCGACAGTATTTTGGTGCCGCCAAGGTCAATGCCAAGAACCAATGGTTCTACATGTTCATGCATGCTGCTCTCATCCAAAAACAGCTAGCTTCTCGTTCTAGGTAATCAGCCATTGTCTTCCCCTCTGTGAACTGCCCTACCACCAATGACATATGCTGTCTGCGACTATGCTCCATTGTATACTAGCGCTCATAATAATCAAAGGCAGCGCCTCTGCCGTGAAGAATCAACATGTTCACAACAAGCATGGACGGGAGCAGCAAGATCATTCACGCATGCAACAACGCAGAACACCACGGCGTTCTGGCATGGCAAACACAGCAGCTTAACCTTCTGGGCCTCGTGATCGCAGACCCGTCTGTCGCAGCGAAAGCTACAGCAAAGCCCTAGTAGCTAATGCTGGTCTGACGTGATGATACCAATGCGTTCCTGAAAAAATGTCACGAATCAGAACTGCCGTCTCCCCAGCAAATACCCACTAACACGATGACACGGCCTTCTAGCACGTCACGATTTGCTCCAGAGCTCCAAGGTCACTTTGCTTTCGTCGGGCGAGAGCCTCTCTAGGGTGCAGCCAAGCCTTTTAGCCAGGCTCATCATCTTCGTGTTGTCACTTAGAACGATTCCATAGATGCTTTTTAGCCCTTTCTCCTCGGCTATGCCTATCAACGTGTCAAAGAGTTTTTGACCCAAGCCATTATTCTGAAAATCGTCGGCGACTAGAATGGCGTACTCTCCGGTCTCACCGCCAGAGCCAATTATTAATCTTCCAACCCCCACATTTCTTCTCTTAGAATTCGAGGTGTACTCGGCTATGATCGCTATTTCCCGATCGTAGTCAATGTTGCAGAACCTGGTGAGCATCTCGTGGGTTATGTTCTTAACTACATAGAAGAATCTGAACCTCATAGATTCTTCTGACAGCCGCGCTATGAGCTCCCACTCAAGTGGTTCGTCCTCGGGCCTTATTGGCCTTAGTACCACATGTCTTCCATCCTTACATCTCCAGGGCTGGACATATCTAGTTGGATAGGGAGAGATGATCAAATGAGCATACTCCTGTACTCCTTTGTGCATCGCCTCTTCATCAAGGACTATCCGTCCATCTAGAGCGACAACTCCATGGCTACTTATGACTAGGGGATTGATGTCAATTTCTTCTATTTCGGGAAAATCAATGATTAAGTTTGAGAACTTTACCAGCGTCTCTTCCAGCAGCCTTAGGTTAGCAGGGGGTTTGGACCTGAAACCCTGGGATAGCACCTCATAAATCTTAGTCTGTTCTATCATTCTTCTGGCTAAGATTTGGCTCAAGGGAGGTAATCCTACGGCAATATCTTTGAAGAACTCTGCCTCAATTCCTCGCAGACCAAACGTTATTACGGGACCGAAAATTGGGTCTTTCTTACTCCCGGCAATAAGTTCATAACCATAACCTTTGATCATCTCCTGCACAGCGACCCCTTCGATTCTGGCGTCAGGTTTGTGCCTCTTAACATTTTCCATCATTTCATCAAATGCCCTTTTCACTTCCTTAGATGTGGAAAGATTTAGCATGACTCCCCCAATATCTGACTTATGGACTATATCGGGAGAAGATATCTTCATGGCCACTGGAAATCCCACCGCTGAGGCTATCCTAGCAGCATCCTCAGCATCCCTGGCCACATATGGAGTTGTACAAGAAATCCCATATACCCGCAGGAACCTCTTTGCGTCTTCTTCAGGCAGAAGTGTTCTCCCTTCGCTCGCTGCCTTACGGAGGAGAATCTTGAGGTGGTTCTTGGCAGGGGCCATATCCAGCGGCAATTCTTCGGGAGTCTCATACAACATATCTAGATTACGAGCATATTGGTACATATATAAGTATGTTCTAATAGCTTCCTCAGGAAACTCATAAGTAGGAACCTTACTCTGGTAGAATAACTGCCTTGCCTTGGCCACTTCTTCATCACCTATCCAGGCAGTCAGAATAGGTTTATCACTTTTCTTCGCGTGCCCGATGATAGCCTCTGCTACCTCAGTGGAACCGGCTCCACCTTGAGGTGTGTAAATAACTACGGCGCCGTCCACACTCGCATCCTTAATGGTGATATCGATAGTCCTTTCATATCTCTGCGAGTCTGCATCCCCAAGGATATCAATGGGATTAGATTTGCTCCAGTAAGGCGGTAAGAATTCATCCAGGGCGGAGAGATTCTCCTCGCTAAGCTGAGCTAGCCTGCCGCCTCTGCTTATTAGAGCATCAGTGGCTAACACCGCTGGACCACCAGCATTGGTCACTATAGCCAAATTGGGCCCCTTAGGCAGTCGAGCAGTGTTCAATATAGAAGCACAGTTGAAGAGGTCTTCGATCTCCTCTACCCTCACAGCACCAGCCCTGTGGAAAGCAGCGTCATAATACATGTCCTCAGCCCTTACAGCTCCTATGTATGGCTTGGTTCCCTTCGCAGCTTCTTGGAACCTTCCTGGCTTCAATACGATTACGGGCTTTGTTCTGGCGAACCCTTTGGTTGCACTCATGAATTTCCTGGCATTTCCGATGGACTCCAGGTATATGATTATGCTTCTTGTCTCGCGGTCATCACCAAAGTAGTCTATTAGGTCTCCGAAATCCACGTCGAGCATAGAACCCAGTGAAACAAAGGCACTGAAACCGATATCTTTACTAATTGCCCAGTCGAGGACGGCAGAGCCCAACGCACCGCTTTGCGATAAGAAGGCAACATGTCCGGGTTTAGGTATTCTCTTGGTGAATGTGGCGTTCAAACTCGCGCTGGGTCTAATCAAACCCATACAATTGGGTCCTATTATCCTCATGTTGTAGTCCCTGGCTATATCCGCTATCTTATATTCACGCGCCTTCCCCGCTGCACCCGTTTCCTTAAAACCGGCTGAAATGATAACGATAGCTTTAACACCGGCTTTGCCACATTCTTCAACTACTTCAGCAACAATTTCCGAGGGTGTAACAACAATAGCAAGATCAGGGGGCTCGGTTAAGGAACCTATACCAGGGTAGCATTCTATGTCGAATACCCTTTCTCTACTGGGATTTACCGGATATATCTTACGCTTGTCCTTAGCCATCAGCAGGTTCTCAAGCACTGTCCTCGCCACTGTCCCTTCCTCGTCTGTAGCCCCCACCAAAGCTACACTGGCAGGATCAAAAAACAACTTCATCTTCTCCATGGCCTTTCTTCCCCCGCTATCATTCTGACTATCTATTGGCCGGATTCACAATTCATTCAAGCATGCCACACCCACCACCACAATGTCGGTCGTATACCGTCACCGCGTACAGGGAAACCCACATCCTCGTTTAGGACAATTATAACTTGTCCTGGCAAGCTCAGCTAAATTGCCACCTTACCTAGGGGCGACGGCAAAGGCCTCCAGATTTTCACTCCGTTCAGGATGCTAGAGCGTCCTGGAATGTCAGCTTGGCTGGTTGGTCGCTCCAAGCCTATTCTCCTCGCCCTCCAAAGCGAAGTCCTCAAGCTGGAAACCCCATCGAGCCAAGAGAATACGTGACATGGCGGGTATGCATAGTGCGGCTTGCCGCTTCGAGGAAACGGGGCTTGCCCGCGTCTGAAATATATGGCAGGCTAGCTATCCTGCGAGACATCACCGCTGGCTGATGTAGCTGCGAAGACAGCCCGTGATGGTACAATGTACGGCTTGTCGGAAGTTGTGAACCAGGCTGGGCGGCTGGGCTAAGTTCACAGATTACCACAAGAAGAAAGGTAGAGCCGTACTTGGCAGCGACGCTATAATGAGCAATGAAAATGAGAAAGACAAGAATAAGATTCCCCTCCGGTGAGCTTTCCCTCGAAGGAGTATTGGCCATACCCCAAGGTACAGGCCCTTTCCCAGCAGTGATAGTGTGTCATCCTCATCCCCTCTATGGTGGAAGCATGGATAACAATGTGGTTAGCAAGCTGTGTGAAGCACTAGCGCACACATCACTTGTCTCATTCAAGTTCAACTTCCGCGGGGTAGGTGCAAGCCAGGGGGAGTATGGTGAGGGGATAGGCGAGCAGGAAGATGTTGTTGCAGCCATTTCCTTCCTAACTGTGGTGAGAGAAGTCGATTCTGAGAGGATCGGGCTTGCCGGTTATTCAGCCGGTGCTGGCTTTGCTCTTCCCGTCGGCTCCACGAGTGCCCGAATCAGGGCGCTGGCTGCGATATCACCTCCACTATCTATCTTCGATTTCGAGTCCCTTGAACGCTGCCTTAAGCCAAAGCTGCTGATTTCTGGAGGCAGGGACGAATTTACGCCTCCCATATGTTTCCTGGAATTCTGCCAGAATCTCCCCGATCCCAAGGAGTGCCATAACATCGCAGGCGCTGACCACTTCTGGTGGGGATATGAATCCGAATTGTCTACCAAAGTCACTGCTTTCTTCACTGAAGTATTCAAGTGCTGATGGGAAACGTCCCAGAGGCTGGCCAAATACGTTCCCTGGGCCCCTCTGGTTGGCCTTCCGGCTACATCACACTTATACGCTATAGCTACCGGTGGATGGTGGCTTCCCTCGGGTGAAGAGCTTCGGGAAATCGAGGCATAACATGGGAGTTCTCACACCGCTAGCCTTCGCCTCATCGTAACCAGGGATATGGAGAAAAACACAGCGCTCAGAACGATAATAATGGCGAGCGCCCAAAGAAGGCCGGTATGAAACTCGCCATTCACCAGAGCCCTGGTAAGATGAACCACTGGTGTCAGCGGTGCTATCCAGCTCAGCGTCTGCACTATCGGAGGAAAAGAAGAGAGAGGAAAGAACACTCCACTCAATAAGAACATTGGCGTGATAAACAGGGTGAAATAGTAATTGAAGCTGTAGATAGCCGGCACAATAGAGGTGAAGAGTATGGCAATGGAAGCAAACATTATGCCTTCGAGGAACGCAAGCACAGGTACAAGCACTGCCCAAGGCGAAGGCACCAGTTGGAAAGCCGCGGCAATGACGAGGATGATAGTGCCTGTCATAAACGAGCGTGTAGCTCCCCAGAAGATTTCACCAGCGGTGACATCCTCAACGCTCAGCGGGGTGGCGATGATAGCATCGTACGTTCTCTGATACTCCATACGAACGAAACTTCCGTAGGTACACTCGAAGCTAGCACTGAACATGGCATAGGCAGCTATGACGCCTGGCGCAATAAATTCAATGTATTTCTGCCCATCAACCAGGCCTACATATGCCCCGAGACCCAAGCCCATGGCTAAGAGAACGATAATAGGTTCGGCTACAAAACCAGGTGCTTCTGAGTGCCACAGCCTGAAGAAGACATCTCGATTGCGCTGCCATACCCTGATAAAACGCCAAGAGAACGGTTTCATTCGAGCAAAGATGTCCCCGTAAGCTTGAAGAACACATCCTCTAACGTCGCTGGCCTCCGCCTCAGCTGTTCTGGAGAATTCAGTAGTCCCTTGATCGGCTCCTCAGCCTCGACATGGAAAACATGAATCTTACCCCCAACCTCTTCATAGTGAAGTCCACGACTTTCCAATTCCCTCACGGTCTTATCCCTTCCCTCTGAGTTCACGTCAATCTCCCATACCTCGTTGCCCACATACCTGGAAATGAGCTTCTTGGGAGCATCAAGACTAAGAATTCTGCCCTGATGCATTATCGCCACCCGGTCACACAGCGCAGTCGCTTCCTCCATGTTCTGGGTGCATAGAAGCAGCGTAACACCCTGAGACTTCAGCTCAGTCAGCTTGTGCCAGACCAAGTATTTGGCCTGAGGGTCAAGACCTATTGTGGGCTCATCAAGGACCAGAATCTTGGGCATATTGATCAAGCCCCGGGCTATCAACAGGCGCCGTTTCATTCCCCCTGAAAGCTCTCTAATCTTGCTACTACACCTGTTTTGGAGTTCAAAAAGACTTAGGACCTCCATACTGCGCCGACGTGCCTCATTCTTAGGTATGTCGAAGTATCGGGCAAAGGTCATCAGATTCTGCAGTACCGTCAAGTCCGGGTCAAGGTTGTCCAGTTGTGGGACTACCCCCAAGATAGCCTTTACCTGCCGCGAGTGAGTTGTTAGATCCTTTCCCAGTACCCATATACCACCTTTGGTAGGAGGTGATACGGCAATCATCATCCTGACCAGAGAGGTCTTGCCTGCGCCATTGGGCCCTAATAGCCCGAAGCATTCACCTTCTTCCACCTCTAAGTTCACATTATCTACCGCCAGCAGGTCTCTAAAGCTCTTCGTTAAGTTCTGGGTCCTGATAATAGTCATTGAAAACCCGACTTCGCTAGAACTGGCTTCCGGTGAATCATATCAGGTTCATGGTATGCTGAGAACATGAAGCACAATTCTTGGCCTGACCAAAGGCGACAACACGCTGGGCTTACCGGGTAGGGCCTGCCCACAGAGCTTAGCACGGATTCTCAGGATATCTTGCCCGTTTGGCGCTTTCCTACCCACGAACGCGCTGACTACCGACGAGGAGGACTCACTGCTTTCCCGCGTAAGAGAGCAACTGGCATCTTAGGCTGGTACGACGATTCCCACGCTGCTACATCACTGACGGCCACGCAATGTCCCATAGCCGCCTTACGCAGAGCATCTGCTTTGCATTCCAAAAGTCGACCGGAGGAAACCGCCGATTTTCCTGCTGATAAAGGGATACCACAGCCAGATGCCGGCATGACCAGCTGGAAACCATACAATAGCGGGTTTGCCACAGGCCTCCCAGAAATCAAGCGTAGCCTGTCTTGGTATAGCCTCATCCCATAGGGCGTTGATCATCAAAATTGGGCGTTTCCGAAGATAGGAGGCAAAGGTCATGGCATCAGTTAGGAAGCACTCCTTGACGGGGGTGACGTTCTCATAACCCTTCTCGGCTACCTCGGCAAGATACTGTGGGTAGTGACTATAGATATCATGACACTCTGCTTCGGTGCAGGTACGTTGTTTTCTGATAGCTGCGCTCTTGCTCTTCCAGGTAATCTCCTCTGAGTTCCCTCCGGCGATCACAAAGACGCCCGCTGCAATGCGTCTGTCGATCCCCATGGCAATAGCTGAGATAAGGCCACCAAGGCTTATGCCGACTACTGCTATATGCTCCCTGTCTATCTCTGCTCTGCTGCCGGCCCAATCAACAACCTGCCTGATATTGATCACCGAAATCCGGTATCCCTCAAACCATTCCTCAGAGGAAAGGGTAGGAAGCCGATTTCTCATGCCCTTTGGCATGCGGCTGGAGTGAAACACCAGATACAAAATGTAACAGGCTATTCCCCTCTTCACTAAGGCTCGTGCCAGAAGTTTGCAGGGGATTACGCTCCGATCTCCCCAACCATGAACTAGAATAGCCAGCGGTGCGCGATCCACCCCCCGCGGCTGGAAGTACTCACCCCAGACGGTATTCGTTTCCTCATAACGTGTGGGGTGCGCGCTGGGAAAATCCACAGCATAGCGCAAGAACCTGGACGTTTCTTCCCTCAAATGCAGGCCAAAGTTGGCCTCGCCACCAGGGTAGCTATACGGATTCATCTCTCAACTGCACCTTCATAGTCTCCCTTCAGCCAGGACATGATTACCCGCCCAACAGCAACTGAACAACACCGCCATACGTCTCGCCGGGCAGAGCTTGCACCGTTGTTCATCATAATACTGTTTACGTGCAGAGTGCCCGCCGGTTTGATGGATCTCAACCTGTTTGTTACCAGAAACGCACAGCCTCTCTTTCATCTGCTCTTATTCGGTGAAAACGTCGCCTCAAATGTTCCCCAAGGATACCAGGGCCAGGTTTGGCGCACCAAGCAAATTCCAGCCCCGAAGCCTTCCTCGAGCCGATGCCGGACATAGCATGGCCGGCTCTTGCCTTCTTCACCACCGTTAGGCATCAGGCAATCAGTATCCGGGACTCCAGTTAGGAACAATCTATCAGCCTCTGCAGCCGCGGCAACACATCCTTTGCCGCCTTATATCCTTGCGCTATAGCCTCCTCCCCTTTGTGAAATGCAAACGCTCCAATATGACCGACATCGGGCCTTATCACTATATCTGCCGCTTCAATTGACAATTTCATCCTTTCATATTCCAAAGCATGAATTAGCCGCATCAGAACACCAAATATGCTCGGAGTTCTGGGGTCTACCTTTTGTCTGCCAATATGGATTTTCGTCTCGACGATACGCGCAAGCTCGTCGAGAACCTTAATTTTGTCCTCGCGGCCTCGTAGCAAGCTATTGATCCTCGTCTTCACAAGTGATAGGTGCCCGCTCCCAAAGGGAGGAGTCAGCCTCGCTCTAGCTTTCTTCTCTACCGGTTCATCGTCTTTTCTTCGTTGTTCCATACAAAGCACATCTACGCCGATTACTATTTCCGCACCCATGCTACGGACAAGGTCCACAGGCATTGGGTCGACAACTCCGCCGTCAATCAAAAACCTGTCCCCCCACTCCACCGGAGTGAATACAACCGGCATCGAAATACTTGCTCTCACCGCTTCCACTACTGGGCCCGTGTTAAGGACAATTTCTTCCATGGTTTGAACATCAGCAGCTACGACTGCGAATGGTATATCCAGGTCTTCGAACCTCACATCCCCAATGATAGACCGCAGGACCGATATGACCTTCTGCCCATGAACCAGTCCCTTCCCCAACAATAGCAGGTTTGGATCAATCAAGCGAGCCAACTTCCCTCGGTCTATTCCCAACGTCACTTCCTCAAGAAGGGCCACACTCCTTTCTTTGGCGTAGCAGGCGCCTACCATAGCTCCCGCACTTGTACCAGCTACAATGTCGATAGGGACCGACTCCTCCACTAACGCTTTCAGCACCCCGATATGAGCCATGCCATGAGCAGCGCCGCAACTTAGAGCTAGGCCAATTCTTAGAGTTTCATGGGTCGAAGGGCTCATCTCCTGGCTTTCCTGATCTTCGGGTACATGACCTAAGGCAAGTTCAGCATGTATTTGGCGGTGCTGCGATAGGAAGGTAGTCCTGCCCTTGCAGCGATATTGCGCTTGCCACCGCGTGGCGAAGGCGTGGCAATCTCCGTCGCGGAGAGCCAGAGCCCAGAGCGCAAGGAGGAGGTAGCACAGCGATCAAGCGCCACCACGGAGATCGCTTCGCCACTGGTGTAGCTCCCAATGACAAAAGGGGCTGCTCAGGGCGCTGAGAAAACGAGCCGCGCTCCACTAAGAAAAAGAGTGAGCCACAAATCTTTTCTAGGCTGTCCCGAAGGCTCCAAGGCTTTCGTTCAGGCAACATCTGTGCTCCTGTTACCATCGTCTCAGAGACCGCGGATACTCATCGCGCTTCACCAGCTCGAACTCCAGACTACATCCTTCTGGCTGCTGCCCCCAGGGCTTCCGGACCCCCAGCTACGACCGGAACCTGCCATGCTGAGCCATCTCAGCAACAACTGTCTACAGAGCATCATCTGCATGGACTTTGGGGCGCCTACTAGAACCCCGCGTCGATACCGTGCCTGCTTCAAGCATTAAGTCAAAGAGGGTGAAGCAGAAATGCACAGTCGCTTGGCTGTAAGTCGTAAGCTCCCCCCAGTATTCTATCATGCTTTCAAACAAGGATATCGTGTGATCCCCACCTGGGATGAGACGCGCTGCCCAGCTTTCGCAAACCCGTAGCAACAATATAGCGATCCATACCCAAATACTCGAGCATGTACTGTGACGCTGGATGCACTGCCGGTAATGGCGCTACTGCTCTACTTCACCCTACCCGTTCACACTCATACTCTCCAGTCACAAGCTCGTAGGTGGTTCCATCTTGGAACTGTACTTTGTCACCTGTCAGCGTTATCGTAGAGTGCCCTACGGCAACATCTCTATACAGATCATCAAACCACTCCCAACCTCGGGGCCAGTCACCTGTCTCTTTAGGCCCCGATTTCGCATCAATGATGCCGTCACCGTTACCATCAACAAAATGCATAGAAGCTATCAGTTCAGCATCTCGATAGTACTCAATTTTCGCGTGGAGACCGCTTACATTAACAGGTTCAGCCACAACCTTGATGGTCTGAACATATGTATTGCCGCCGCATCCGGCAAACGGGACGGCCGCTATGGCTACCGCGAAAGCCACCATGACTAGTCTCATGTGTTATCCCTCTCCATATTATACTCCTCGCGACGTGCCCCCCGAAAATAGGACCAGCTTGAATGCGAGACTCCTGTAAAATAAGAACAGGAGGAGGCATAAGTGAAAACAAGAAGGTATTCGGAGACGCAGGTATTCCGAATTCTCAAAGAAGTTGAATCGGGAATGCCGGTGGTTAACGCTG
>CAZHQV010000053.1:11313-13090 GCA_964534285.1 uncultured Dehalococcoidales bacterium | reverse complement strand
CTCTTGACGTATCCACCAAGATCAATCCTGGCTAAATCTTCTGCCTGGTAGAGCTCCTCATGAATAAGCGCCATTGTCTTCACCCTATTCTGGCTCTCATTGAGCATCTCAGCACAGCGTTCATCCCCGATTTGTCTGGACTGAAGCTTGAGCAGGCTCGATATAACCTGCAAGTTGTTCTTGACCCTGTGGTGTATCTCCTGTAGCAATACCTCTTTCTCTTTCAGCGATGCCCCAATTCTTTCTTCCGCCCGCTTGCGCTCTGTGATATCCCTCATAACGCCCTGTACCGCAACTATCTCGCCCTCCCTCTCCACGGGACCAAGGTTGATCTCCACTGGAACAATGTTGCCCTTGCCATCCAGCTGGTCTATCTCGAGGTTCTTGATAGCTTTTCCTGATAGAACGGTCTTCACTGCTTCCAAAGCTCTGGGGACTTCACTCCTCGGTGTCGTTTTCGTCAGATACTTTCCGACAAGGTCCTCCGGATTGGAGCCGTAGATTTCTTTTACTTTGGGGCTCACATACTGGATGATACCAGAAGGGGAGAGTTGGAAGATGACATCATGAGCGTTTTCCACTATGCTTCTGAGCTTCTCTTCTGACTGTCTCAGCTGCTCCTCCGCCCTCTTGCCCTCAGTCACGTCTCTTCCTGTCGCTTGAAATCCTCCGTAGTCTCCTTTTTCGTCAAAGAATGGAGAGCCATTCCATTCTACTATTCTCCAGCCCTTAGGAGTCTTCTGACGGCTTACAAGACCTTTCACCGTCTGTTTGGTCTTCATCCCTTCCCTAACAGCAGCGCTCGTTTTTTCGGCGTCGTCATGATGGAGATAGTCAGCAAGCTCCTGACCTAGCAATTCCTCCCTTGGTTTGCCCCAAAACTCACAGGCACCATCGTTAGCGAACGTGCATTTACCTTTCCTGTCGACTCTTACAATAATATCGCCGGTAAGATTCGTTACTGCTAGATAGTCATCTCTTGCCCTCTCTATCTCTTTCTCCACTCGTTTGCGCTCAGTTATGTCTACCCAGTTTGACAGGTAGTACTTGAGCTTGCCACGATGCCTTACTGGAGTAGAGCTTATCTCAACCCAGAAGCGCTCGCCATCCTTCTTCTGAAAAGGCAGCTCCACGCCCTCTGCTCCCTTGAGCATAGCTTCCCTGAAGACACCCCTCATTCTCTCAAGGGCTTCTTCCGTCCACCACGGGTAGGGAGCTTTCCTGCCAATAAGCTCAGCACGAGAGAATCCAGTCAGCTCTTCCAGCGCAGGATTTACATAGCTTATCGAGGTGTCTGGATTAACGCCCACTATGGGATTGCGGGAATTCGCCAGCAGGCCGGAACTGAACTCCTCGCTCTCACGCAAGGCGTCTTCCGCCTTCTTGCGCTCGGTAATGTCTACCCAGTTTGATACGTAGTACTTGATTTGGCCATTGCGCATTATCGGAGTAGTGCTTATCTCAACCCAGAATCGCTCACCATCCTTCTTTTGAAAAAGCTCCTCAACTCTCCGCACTCCCCCACCCATGGCCCTTTGGAAATCTCGTCTGGTTCTGTGCAGTCTTTCCTCTGTCCACCACGGGTACGGAGCCTTGCACCCGATGAGTTCTGAAGAGGAAAAACCAGTTAGCTCTTCCAGCGCAGCATTCGCATATCGTATCGAAGTATCCGAATTGATAACCAGTACCCCGTTGGGAGAACTATTCAACAAGCCGGAGCTAAACTCCTCGCTCTCACGCAAGGCGTCTTCCGCCTTCCTCCGCTCGGTGATATCAG
>CAZHQV010000053.1:7181-11213 GCA_964534285.1 uncultured Dehalococcoidales bacterium | reverse complement strand
AACTCCTCGCTCTCACGCAAGGCGTCTTCCGCCTTCCTCCGCTCGGTGATATCAGTGCCAAGCCAAACCGCACCAACCGAGTTACCCTTCTCATCCACCAAGTTTCTTGCGTACCATGAGAGCGTCCTATCCTCTCCCCTCTTTGTCCGAATGGTCGTCTCCATATCCTCAACTAACCGACCCTCGACAACTGCAGCTGCCTTGGCAGCAATCGCTCTTCGATACTCCCTGTCCGGGTATAGCCATTTCCACACCTTGTTATGACCTACAACTTCCTCGCGAGAGTAACCAGTAATGACTTCCATAGCCCTGTTCCAGAGTAAGATATTGCCTTCACGGTCGATCGCGTCGAACAGGACATTTGCATTATCAATAACGCTTTCCAGATGGCGAGTGACCTTGTGCATTTCTTCCTCTGCCCGCTTGCGCTCAACCTCACATGCCTCCAATTCAGTAATCCGGTGGCGGAGCTCCGCAAGCTCATTCATGAGCTCCTCTTTTGTCTTCTCAATATCTCTCATGTCACACGTCCCAGAACTGGCATAATCGCGGCAAGCTATGATTCCGCCTAGTGCCTCCTAACCAGCGAAAGATTTATATGTCTTTTCCAGGCATATGTCAACCTTCGCGTACCATCCTCGACATTCCACTCACGACAGATACCCTCCCGCTGACTAAAGTATTGAATCTGCACTTGCTGCGGGACTTCGTCCAGCCCCCAACCCTGCCACCAATCTGCTCATGTGAGACAGAAGAAACAGTGCCTCCCCAGCACCCATCCTTTGTATTATTCCCCTCTCTATCGCTGAGCTAGGCCTATTGTATCCTTCCGGCACCTTGAGCACGACTCCTCTCTCTCCACAAGGTAACACGTGCTTCTCCAACAACAGGCTACCTCGCCCGCGATTGCTTCGGCCTCTTTCAGGCCTCGCAGTGACAGTGAAAATCTATTGGCCAGTCCACAAAGGAAAAACAGCCTCAACTTGCAGGCTTCTGAACCTGGATTCAGGAATCGACGCCGCATATATGCGGGTTGACAAACAGTTCAAAACGCTGTAAAGTGACACATAGTATCATGCGAGACCTACTTACAACTGCTCAGCTAGCTAAGTACTTGAACTTGAAAGCGACAACAGTAAGACGTAAGGCCGCAAGGGGAGAAATACCGGCAGTCAAGATTGGCAAGCACCTCCGATTTGATAGGGCCGAGATCGACAATTGGCTGCGTGAGAGAAGAATACGAGAGGCAGCGCAGATTCTTGTCGTTGACGACGAACCTGTAATCGGAGAATTGATCAGAGATGCTTCAGAGATAGCCGGTTACCAAGCAACCATTACCCTCAGCAGTCTTGAGGCCTTGGAGATCGTTAGACACAAGCGCTTTCATCTAATCTTCCTTGACCTGGTAATGCCGGAGCTCGACGGAAGTGAACTTTTCAAGCGTATAAGGGAGATAGACAAGGATGTACCCGTAGTTATTGTGACTGGCTATCCTGACAGTGAGGTTATGGCCAGAGCTATGGAGCACGGTCCCTTCCTGGTTATCAAGAAACCGCTTGTGGTTGACGACATAGTCGGGGTCCTCCGTACCAGTGGTCGCAGCGCTGGACTGCAGGAACGGTAGAAGCAGGGCGATGGAAACGGCAACTCATGCGGCGGTTTCCGCCGCCTTTCTCAATTCGCGAGCTGCCTAGGATAGCCTCGTGGGAGGAGAAACATCCAAAGCTGGTAGAGGGGGTGATGTTCACCAC
Organism: uncultured Dehalococcoidales bacterium; assembly: GCA_964534285.1. Taxonomy (GTDB): domain Bacteria; phylum Chloroflexota; class Dehalococcoidia; order GIF9; family AB-539-J10; genus JADFUX01. The sequence continues at coordinate 9,462 of CAZHQV010000053.1, read as the reverse complement.
TGGGGATACGATGTCTGGAGATATCCAGAGCTTTCTGGAGCAAACCAGCAGACCGTTTCTGCCCAAACCGTTCACCCTTGATGAGCTAAGAATGGTAGTGCGAGAGACTCTGAAGCAGATGGAAAGATGACTGAAAAGCAGGAAAGAATACTGATTGTTGATGATGAAGAGGCGATAAGGAGACTTCTCCACCACAAGCTATCAGCCGAGGGCTACCAGTGTGGGGAAGCAGGTAATGCCGACGAAGCTCTTGTGGAGTTGGAGAGTAACCCAACGGGACTGGTGATCCTGGATATCAAGATGCCGGGTCAATCGGGAATTCAGTTAGTACCGGAGATAAGAGCCGGCTATCCTGATACCGCTGTAGTGATGGCTACCGCTATTACTGATATGAATACTGCCGTCGAGTGTATGAAGCAGGGCGCCTATGACTACGTAACGAAGCCCTTGAATCTGGATGAGGTGGCGCTGAGTGTAGGCCGGGCTCTGGAGAAAAGGAGGCTAGAGCTTGAGAATAAGGAGTACCAGCAACACCTGGAGCAGAAGGTAGAGGAACAAGCCAAGAGGATCCGTGCCGCGCTTTTCAACGCGATAACGGCATTGGCCAATGCTCTGGAAGCCAAGGATATCTATACCAGCGGTCATTCCCAGGGAGTAGCCGAAACATCTGTAGCCATAGCTAGGGAACTGGGCATGTCGAACGATGGTATCGAGAGGATAAGGTTGGCTGGGCTAATCCACGATATCGGGAAGATTGGTGTGGGAGAGTCTGTTCTGAATAAGCCGAGCAAACTCACCGACGAGGAGTTCCAGCATGTAAAACACCACGGTGAAATAGGGGAGCATATCCTGGCTCCCGTGGTGGGGGATGAGGAAATTCTTAAGATCGTCAGGCATCACCATGAGCGCTACGATGGCAGTGGTTATCCTGACGAGTTGTGCGGTGAACAGATACCACTGGGCGCCAGGATTCTGGCGGTCGCTGATACCTTTGATGCCATGACATCTGAGCGTCCCTACCGCAAGGCAATGAGCGCTGAAGCTGCTTGCGCTGAGATAAAGCGCTGTGCGGGCACTCAATTTGATTCCGAGGTAGCCGATGCCTTTCTTAGAGTGAGAGCCTCACGACCTCAGTCCCTTGATGCCACCGCTTTCAGGACCAGAGGGTTGTCAGGCTAGTCAGAGACACGGGTCTCACAACTGCAGAGGTATTACAATGAAAGTGGATGAACTCCTTGGACTAACGCTGGACAGAGGCGCTTCAGATCTACACCTCACCGTGCCAAGCCCGCCGGTGCTCCGCATTGATGGTGCGCTTGTACCTCAGGAAGATTTGCCACCGCTAACAGCCAGAGATGTCTAAGAGGCATTTGAACAAGTTTCTAGTGAAGAGCAAAGGGTTGCTTTCAGTAGAGAACTGGAGCTGAACCTCGCCTATAGTGTCCCTGGGTTAGCGCGATTCCGAGTTAACATATTGCAGCAGAGAGGGACACTGAGCCTTGCCTTCCGGATCGTGCCATTTGCAATCCCATCCGTTCATGAATTGGGACTGCCTCAAGTTTGCAAGGAGCTCATCCTCAAACCGAGAGGTCTTATCTTGGTCACAGGCGCTGCCGCCAGTGGCAAGTCTACTACCCTATATGAAATACAGGCTAACATCGAGATGGGTAGACTGGAGGGAATGCAGACTCTGGACCAGGCGTTGGCTGACCTGGTAAGAAGCAAACCAGTTGACAGGGAAGAGGCGCTGTTGAGAAGTAGGAGTCCGGCAAGATTGCAGCAGTTACTTCAATTTTGACCCAAAGCGGCCGCGTCTTAGAATCGTTCGCTGACAAGGCAATAACGACACTTACGTTGATCTAAGGGTCATCCTAAGTGGAAGGCCGGACCGCTTTCGAGTCAGTCTGCTGGAGTGCGCCACCATGCTCAGACAGACAGGCTTGCGCGAGGCTGGCGGCATACTTCCCTGTCCTGCTCAATGATGAATAGACCTTCGAAGCTTACACGGGCCTCATAAGACAGAGGCGCGACTTGACCCTTTCCTTTCCAAATTCTATACTATTGCCGACCGCGTCAGTCAACAATGCCGTCAGCAGGATGAGGCTTTCTACTAGAGGACGATATGGAACCAGGCTAGTACTGGACCTGGCCCTTCACTGGGGCGAGGGACCAGTTCTATTGAAAGACATTGCCAGAAGGAAGGAGATCTCACTGCCATACCTCGAGCATCTAATCACCCCCCCCGAAGCGGGAAGGATAGTAAAGAGAACCCGTGGACCTC
>CAZHQV010000053.1:0-7171 GCA_964534285.1 uncultured Dehalococcoidales bacterium | reverse complement strand
TCTCTAATTAAGCGTCCTGAGGAGACTAGGCTAAGCGAGGTAATCCGGCTTCTTGAGGGCTCCGTTGCTCCGGTGGAATGCGTCAATGATCCTGAGGCATATCCTCGTTCCCATGTTTGTGTCACGCACGACATCTGGGATGAGCTAACAAGAGCAATAGACCATGTTTTGGAATCGACAAGCTTACAGGATCTGGTGGAGCGGCAAAGACAGAAGTGGAATTTGAAGCAGTTGCGGCACTGCGAAGAACAATGCAGCAATGGGAGTGACGCTGATTTCACAGAGCAAATGCGAAATGAAAGCGCCAGGATAACGCAAACACCAAGAAACGGACAGGAGGCAAACAATGCGAGATAAGGTGGAAGCAGCCCTAGAGCTAATAAGGCCTGCCTTGCTGGCCGACGGCGGTGATGTCGAACTAGTGGATGTCAACGACGGTATGGTCACGGTGAGGCTCAGAGGCGCTTGCAGTGGCTGTCCTATGGCATCTATGACGTTGAAACACGGGATTGAGCAGGTGCTCAAAGAGCAGGTGCCTGAGGTTAAGGAAGTGATTGCTGTCTAGTCAACAGACTGCGCTGTAGGAAAGACATAAGACCAATCCACCCAGGCAGCCTAAACGCCAAAGGACTATTCTATCTGTGGTGCCTGTGGCAGACGGATGGAACATACCACAAAAGACCGCCTCGAGAGCTGCTCACCAGCCGGTTTGCAGTTTGACCAGTGGAAGGGCTCGCCGGTGGATTTCTATCAATATCAGCGGGCGTTCTACTCACAGCAATTTCAGCGGCTCACATAGCCCCAGCTTTGTCAGCTCTAAGGCACATGGATGATATGAAGCATTGCCATAGACTATGAAAAGAAGAAGTTCAAAAATAGAAATCTCTGTGGTTTCCAAGGATGGTGAAAAGAAGAAGACGAGCGAGGTCATACGTGAAGAAGAGGTTGTTGTTAGGATAGATGGAGAAACCCACGAGTTCTACTGCATTCCATCTGACTTGGAAGCAATGATATTCGGCAACTTGAAATCAAGGGGCATACATCCTTCTTTCTCGAAGATTAGGAGAATCGCCAACAATGAATTTAGCGTTGACCTTTCACTGATGAAACAGTTACCAAAGAATCCCGCAAAGTGCCAATCTAAGAAAGAACTAGCTAGCAAAGAGGTTTTTGATTCGGTAGAAATGCTCAACAAGAATAGCATCTTACATAAGAGAACTCGATGCACACATGTAGTCGGAATTTGTGGAGAACAAGAGATCTTCGTAGAGGACGTAAGTAGACATTGCGCAATAGACAAAGCCATCGGGCTGGCAATTAGCAAGGGAATCGATTTGTCGAACAGCTTCTTGGTTACCTCTTGCAGACAAACAGCTTCCACAATTAAGAAGGCGATTTTCTGTGGAATCCCAATAGTTGTAACCATAGCTGCCCCGACAGATTTAGCTGTAAGAGAAGCCGCCAAGTACGGGATAACACTCATAGGATTCGCCGATTCCAAAAGGTTCAACATCTACTGTAACGGTTGGAGAATCAACATCTGATAATACTTGAAGCAGCAAAAGGAAGGGGGTTTCCCATTTCACTCAAGGGTAAAGAAGATGTTGTCAACTCGGGGTTATGATCATAAGGAAGCCTTAAAACGGCCGAAAAAGGCTGGCGGCGAATAAGGAGTAGGAAAAATGGCACAGCAGCTAGTAGAGGAAAACAAAGAGCTTGCCCAGAGGTATAAGGAACTTCTATCGCACGAGGGGATTTGGTCGCCATAAAGATGCTCAAAAGCCTAGAAGGGCTGGGGAAAATAAGGAAACCTGCAAAGCCGCGCACCCTCTGCCAATTGATTAGTCAAACGCACTATGTAGGTCGGATAATGGTGAGCACAGCCAACGAATTATCATGCTATATGGCACCTGAAATCCTGGGGGTCAAGGAAATGCCTAAGGAGGCCTGGAAGAGATATGTTGGCTGGCAGATGGCTACTGAGGAGGCAGCAAAGAAAACCATCGACGCGGTGCCTAGATTCAGGCTAGGGGAATACAGTGCTGTATTGCTCTCACCCCTTCAGAGATGCCCTGTTACGCCTGACGTAGTTATTCTCTTTGGCAACGTCTCCCAAATGCTCGTGATTATTGCTGCCTATCTCCATAGCAGAGGCGGATGCCTGACTTTTGGCGCCAGCGGTATCGGGGTGTGTGGCACCGTGATTGTCTCTCCCATGCAAGAGAAGAAGCCAACCTTAGGCATACCAGGCAACGCCTGGAAGTTGCTGGCTTTGCCTTCAGATACCGACCTAGTCTGCGGCGTACCTTCAGAACTGCTAGAAGAAATGGCCGAGAATGCCGAATTCATGCGTGCTCATGGAGGAAGTCGATATCCACCGGCCTGGCAGCATGTGGATTGGGATGTTCAGCCACCAATAGGAGATTTGTTAAAGGAGGACGGTCGACCTAGTTGGCTAGAATGAAATAATAGTAGAAGTTTGAGCTGCGGTGGATGGTGGAACAACGGAGTGGGCACAGAAGCAAAGAGATGGTTCGAAAGACTATGATAGAAAAAGCAGGAGGTAAACTGAATGCATAACGGTGCTCTTTCCAGAGAGTTATTCTACTTTGTAGTAGTAGTTCTTCTTGCTATAGCTCTTTTGACTACTAGCTGCATTGGCGGATCCTCCACAGTCAAGGTAGTTGGTGAAGCTGCTGATACCTACCTTAGCAGCGATAAGGTGCCTAACATTTCAGCTGAGGAACTCTTCCTAAGGATCACCGATGACGATCCAGACAATGACCCCTTCATCTTAAGCGTACGCTCCCCCGAAGACTATGCTAAAGGACACATCCCCGGAGCTATCAACATCCCTTGGAGGGAGGTAGCGAAAGAGCAAAACTTGGCTAAGCTTCCCGGGGATAGGCAAATCGCAGTTTATTGCTATACTGGACAAACCTCGTCTCAGATAACAGCGATACTTAATATGCTAGGATATGATGCCATTAACCTCAAATTTGGTATGACCTCCTGGACTTTAAATAGGAGTATCGCTCCGGGTCGATATGAGGAGAGCAACGATTGCAAGGATTATCCTGTTGTACTTGGACCTGAACCAGAAGGGGAAGAGGTCACACCATGTCCTACATGCCCCTATTAAAGGGCAGAATCTTGAGAAGGTGACGGCACGGCTAAAGTAATTGCGGTTTGCAAAAGTGACAAGAAGGGGACCACGAAGGAAGATGTAACCGAAGGGTTTCTTAGAGAAGACTGTGGCGTCGTCGGTCACGCCCATGCCGACTGCTGCACCCATCGTCAGGTGGCCTGCTGGCAATCGAGAGCATCAATGAAATGCGAGGCCTGTGCTTCGATGCATGTCGCGGAGATTTTGCTGAGAATCTTACAACTCAAGGGTTGCAACTCGCCTCTCTACCCGTAGGCACCGGGACACCGATTGGAAAAGACGCCCTCTTTCACATTGCCCAGTTCGGCAAGGACTGTCATAGCGGGTCCGCTATCTGCCACCAGATAGGCAAGTGCATCATGCCCAAGGAAGGGGTATTTCCCACGGTAATTCGTGGGGGATTTGTTAGGGCTAGAGATTCAACAAAGGTAGTTGGGGGAAAGGACGAAAAAGGAAGCTAGGAGGTACGCCACCAAGAGTAGATACGTGAAGGGTATTAAAGGGAGGATGAGCTCTGTCTTCAGGCGTCCATTCGTGAATATGGTCAAGGAGATTGGCTGCTCCGGCAGCAGCAGCTCCCACTAGAGCAAAATATCAAGATGCCGAGACAGAAGCTCAGTCTTTAGGGAAGGATTGCGCTGAGAGGGCTCATCGATGGAAGATGGATGTTTGGCAAGAACGGACATGGAAGGGACGGAGGAATTTCCCGTACTGTGCGTTGCCAAAGAAGGTAAGAGAGACATTGCAGATATACTTGCGAGAGAGTCCCCTCTCAGCGTCATCTTAAATGAGCCCGAGTTGGCAGCTCTGCTTTCCACCGCAACAGATCTAGACTATTTGGCTGTCGGCTTCATCGCCTCTGAGGGACTGCTTGGAAGCAACGATGAAATCAAGCGAATAACAGTTGATGCCAAGAATGGCATGGTGTGGGTAGAAACCATCGGTGATAGAAGCCAGCCAGCGGAGACTTTGCCCACGCGGGTTATTGCTTCCAGTGATGGCAGGGGACTTGCCAGCGCCACCCCCTGGAGGAAGGTCGAGTCGCAAATGAATATCTCGACCGATGGAGTTTTGGGCCTTGTCGAGAAATTCCAGTATCGCTCTCCCATTTACAGAGCAACAGGTGGCACCCATTCAGCTGCATTGTGCGACACAAGCGATATCCTAATCTCGGCTGGGGACATAGGACGGCACAATGGCCTAGGCAAGGCCCTTGGCGAATGCATCCCAGAAGACATACCCACAGAAAATCGTGTAGTGCTCACCAGCGGAAGGGTCTCCTCGCAGACATCGCCCAAAGTAGCCATGAGAAACATCCCCATGAGTGTCTCCATATCCGCTCCCACCAACCTGGCTGTTTGATTAGCCCGTGACCTGGCTATAACACTCATTGCCTTTGCCAGAGGAAAAAAGACAGAATGAAAGTCCCCGCCTGATAAACCTTATGCGAAGCCCATTCCCGCATGCCAATAGCAAAACTCCCAGCAGTTGACGGCAACGAAGACTATCACACATGGCTAGATACTTCTTGAGTATGATGGTATACTTGCATGGAAATTGCCCTATGACGTCAGAACCTAAATAAGTGGTGAAAATAGCCGGTGATGTTACCCGATTGGTGGGAAACACGCCCTTGGTCAAGCTGAACAAGATAGCCCAAGGGCTCGGCGCTCAATTGGTGGCCAAGCTTGAATACTTCAATCCCTGCGGCAGCATCAAAGACAGGATCGGCGTGTCCATGGTAGAAGCAGCCGAGCGAAGCGGGCTGATCAACAAGAATTCAGTAATCATTGAGCCCACTAGCGGCAATACCGGCATCGGGCTAGCTTTCGTTTGTGCTATCAAAGGCTACAAGCTAATCATCACCATGCCTGAGACAATGTCAGCAGAGAGGAGGCAGCTTCTAGCCGCTTTTGGAGCTGACGTGGTTTTGACGCCCGCGGATGAAGGCATCGCTGGCTCAGTAAAGAGGGCTGAGGAACTGGCTGCTGCCACACCTGGCTCATTTATTCCTCAGCAGTTCAGAAACCCCGCCAATCCCGGAATCCACCGCGAGACTACGGCTGAAGAGATCTGGAGCGACACCGATGGCAAAGTGGATGTAGTGGTGACCGGTGTAGGCACCGGCGGCACCATAACTGGAATAGCCGAGAGACTCAAAAAGAGAAAACCGGGCCTCAAAGCTATCGCGGTTGAACCAACTGGCTCTCCAGTCCTGTCGGGTGGCAAGCCAGGCAAGCACAAGATCCAGGGCATCGGAGCTGGATTCATCCCCGACGTGCTAAATCTAGATTTGATCGACGAGGTCATCACAGTTACCGATCAACAGGCCATTGCCATGACTACGAGGCTAGCACGTGAGGAAGGCATATTGGCTGGCATTTCCTCAGGTGCTGCTGTTCAGGCAGCTATCAGTGTGGGTAAAAGAAAGGAGAATGAAGATAAGCTTATAGTGGCAATCCTCCCCGATACTGGAGAGCGCTACCTAAGCTCAGGGTTATTCAGTTTACAAACATAAGGAGAATCGCATGGAGGTCAAAGATGGATGAAGTCATTATTTCCAGAGCCATAACTGAAAGCTACATCAAAGACCTACTTGAGGCGATGGAGCTGGATGTGGCTATTGTGGGCGCTGGGCCGGCCGGCATAACCGCCGCCTACTACCTAGCAAAGGAGAACGTAAAAACAGCCATATTCGAAAAGAAGTTGAGCATTGGTGGCGGCATATGGGGAGGCGGCATGATGTTTAACAAGATCGTGGTTCAACCTGAGGGCAAAGAAATCCTAGACGAATTTGGCGTCGCCAGCACCGAGTATCAACAGGGTTACTGGGTCGCTGACGCCGTGGAACTAGCGGCAGCACTTTGCTATCAAGCCGTAAGAGCTGGGGCTAAGCTGTTCAACTTGGTTGCTGTTGAAGACGTAGTCATCAGAGAGGGTGACAGGGTTAGCGGCTTGGTGCTAAATTGGAGCCCCGTCACTATGGCAGGTCTTCACGTTGACCCTCTGGCCATAAGGTCAAAGTTGGTGATAGATGCTACAGGACATGGTAGCGAGGTCTGCCGCCTCGTTACTCAGAAACTCGGAGGAAAGCTTAGGACAGCGACCGGGGGCATAGTCGGTGAGAAATCGATGTGGGCTGAAATAGGGGAGACCATGGTCCCTGAGAATACGAAAGAGGTTTATCCTGGATTGATAGCCGCTGGCATGGCGGCAACCGCTGTCTCTGGGTCACCAAGAATGGGCCCAATATTTGGCGGCATGCTGCTATCAGGCAAAAAGGCAGCAGCACTGGCTGCGGCCTTGCTCAAACAAGGCTAGACCTACTGTCGCAAGGAGACTGTCATTGTCACCCTGGACTGCAATGAAGGACGTCGACCCTTCTCTTCGCCGAGGATGACAGAAGTGATGCCAGAATTACTATGCTAAGGACTATTGCTGAAATCAACGAGAGAATAAGAAAAGGAAAGGTAGTGGTGGTGACTGCCGAAGAGGTGATTGACCTTGCCAAGGAGAAAGGCATAAGCAAAGCCGCAGAAAAGGTAGACGTAGTCACCACAGGCACCTTTGGCCCGATGTGTTCTTCAGGTGCTTTTCTGAACACGGGGCATACAAAACCAAGGATAAAACTTGGCGGTGGCAAGGTCTATCTCAACGATGTGCCAGTCTATACGGGGATAGCTGCTGTAGATGTTTTCCTAGGAGCAACCGCTTTGCCCGAGGACGACCCCAGGAATAAGTTTTATCCGGGCGAGTTCAATTACGGTGGTGGACATGTAATCGAAGAATTGGTAGCGGGTAAGGATATAAGACTCGTAGCTACCGCCTATGGGACAGACTGCTACCCGAGAAAGAAGCTGGAGACCTTGATCAATATCAGGGACATTAATGAAGCAGTGCTGTTCAATGTAAGAAACGCCTACCAGAACTACAATGTGGGGGTAAACCTGTCCGATAGGATGCTGTACACCTACATGGGGGTGCTTAAGCCAAATTTGGAGAATG
>CAZHQV010000052.1:0-13210 GCA_964534285.1 uncultured Dehalococcoidales bacterium | reverse complement strand
AGAGGCGCTCAATGCTGTCTACGATCTCCTCCGCCTCTATGTGAACTTCTTTCAGCCGCTGATGAAGCTGGTGACCAAGACCAGCCATCGGGCTAAGATACACAAGGTCTATGACACGGCACGAACACCATACCAGCGCTTACTAGAAGCTCGTCTGCCAATTCCGACACTCCCCCAGATACAAAACTGCCAAAATCCTCCCAAAGATGTTAACCAAAATGTCAACCAGTGACATGATATCTGCCTTCATCACTTCCAGAAGACAAGGAATCCCTAGGCGTACGGTGCTATTTTACCAAAGATGTCTCAGCAAGGCGATTGGCATGCAGCTCACACCGCAAGGTATCAGCTCATTTCTGGCTGACCTTCACCCTGGCAATGGCAGACACTCCTACTTGCGAGCTATCCGAGCACTACGCAATTGGGCTGAGCGGAAAGGTTATATGCAGTCTAATCCCATAAGGCGGGTGCATAGTCCAAAGGTAGCCAAGAAGCTACTGCCTAGTGTAAGCTGAGAGCAATTCGATACTCTCGTGGATGATACTGATAGCCTCAGAGACAGAGCTATGGTCTTTCTGCTCTTTGATAGCGAACTGAGGTCATCAGAATTAGCCAGCATCCAGAGCACGAATAAAGATTCCAGAAGCAATACTCTGAGGGTGGCGGTCAAGGGCAATAGAGAGGCCAGAGCTGCCTTCAGCTGCAATACAGCCATGCTCCTAAAAGAGCATCTATCCAATAGCGGTCACAACCCGGCGCTGTTTAGGATGAAGCCTAGAGTTATCCAAGATAGGCTCAGTAGGCTATCAGCCTAGGTACGCTTCCCGTGTAATGCTCACAGCTTCAGCCGAGGATTCAGTTGCCAGCTTCACAAGAGAGGCTTATCAACGCTCTCCATAATGCATCTTGGTAGACGGAGTAGCCTTTGCATGGTATACAGATGGACCAAGTCAATAACCTTTGATGATTGTCCGCAGCACTACAACCAAGCTACTAGCTGAGATATTCCCGGTCGGTCAAGTTTGAGGATAGCTTAACGCTCTACGACAAGCTTGAAGCGAGACTCACGAAGCCACTCGCCTCCTCCACACCACCCAAAGCAGCAATCCAGCAAACAGCGTTGTCATAGCGACTATGCCCCAGTGGTTCGTCGCGGGCACCCGTAGAGGTGGAAGGGCTCCACCACATACCTCGCATAACTCGAAAGGCCTGGGCAGCCAGGGGTCGTAAAGCACAGGGCCTGAAATCGTGTCGCAACCAGCAGCTCCAGGTCCTTCGCTGCAGCCCCAGTAGTTGTTGGCGGCGTTGACGTTTCCTCCACCCTCCTCGGAAACTCCGAAGTTGGCCTGCTTAGAAACTCCGACAAGGTTGCCCATAATGTTATTGCAGTGAATCTCATTGCCTGAGGCACAGGAGGTAAGGTGGATGCCAGAATCGTAGTCGATATTGTTAAGGATGTTGTTATATAGAATCTGGTTGTTATCAGTCTCAATCAGAATGCCATGATGGTTGTCCTCAATAATGTTGTTTCTTATGATGCAATTGTTTGCAGTCTCGTCTCCTGCTAGAATGATGCCATAACCAGAACGATCACAATTAATCTCGGGGCCGTCACCGGTGCCCTTAGCGCGGCCCATGTCACGGCCAAAGCCAGTAATCCTGAATCCGGCTACTATCACCCGTGGCTCAAGAACTTGGAAGCCATAGGCGCTAGCGTCCTGAACGATGGTCCTGTGGGGACCGTCGGTGGACTCAATCGTCACAGCGGTTTTATTGACTGTTATTCCTCCGGCATATTTCCCTGGTAGCACATGCACTGTGCCGTTTTCGCAAACAGCGTTAATGCCCTTCTGGATAGTGTCGAAGTGGCAGGTCACATTGTACCAGTCAGGGCCTGCGTTATCGTCCACCCAGGCGTCTTGGCAACATCCGTTGTTTGCCTCCGCCGTTCCTGCCAGTGGCAGTGCCGTTATTCCTAGAGACAACACCAGTGCCAAAGCAACAAGTGCATAAATTGATTTGGCATACCATCTGACCTTCATCTTTGTTCCTCCCTTCACGCCATTACGCGCTCTATTTCACGGTATTTCCATTATAAGTCACACGTCTGTTTTGTCAATAGGGCTTATCTCATATACTCAATTAATTCCTTTCGTTTTGACCCTGACAAGTCTAGAGTTCCGTTGGCGCGATTTGGAATTATCTCCCACTCCTCCATTGTCGAAGCGCAAGTGAACCACCCCTCAGCTTGCTGAGGGGCATCGTAAGTTTACGAACATGGGTAAGTGAGCGGAAGTGTCTTCATGAGTTTGATACTCAATGCTACCGTGCCGCTGGCGTTCAGGGATACCAGGGTTCGCCAGCGTAACTGGTGAGCAGGCCATGCCACCGCCAGGTTTCTTGTTGTCGCCTTTTCAGGTCAACTACTTGTGTATGAAGCGGGCCGCCATCTCCGCGGCGTCCAGACCAAGAACCCAGCAAACAGGGCCACCATGACGATTATGCCCCAGTGGTTGATGGCGGGCACCGCTGGTGGAGGCGGAGGAGTGGTATAGGTCACAACAAGCTTGGGCCGATACCCTTCGCCTTCTTCGGAGGGATAAACGGTCACAAACTCCAAGGTAGAGGGCGCAATGGCAGCAATGTCCCTTGAGCTCCTCAGTCCGAGTTTGGTAATCCCCGTTTTTGAAATCCAGCCCAGGCCTGTCTCATTCAGTGGGATATCGTTGTAACCAAGTGTAGAGAAGCCGCTTGTGTTGAATGAGCCACCGCTCACATTCTGACTCCCTAGGTAGCCGTAGTCAGTATCTTGCAAGGGTTGATTAAGCCCCGACCCGTCTACCATGGTAATGTCGAAGTCCGCACTGCTATTGTCGCTTGTGCCGTAAAGAGACAAAACTGCCGAGTTTATAGTAGCGTCGTCAGGCAAAGAGCTAGTATCGAAGAACAGGGCGCCCCGAAGAATATTAAAGGAGGGGGGAATGATGAGTTGTTCTACTTGGCCTACACATAGCTGTGGTTCACCGCAACGAAGAGTTCCCGAAGGAGCTTGGTGGACAGCAGAATAGCTGTTACCCGCCGCAAAAATAAAACCATCATCAACCGTGGAGTAGAACGTCTCCTGGCCGGGGCTTGCCGCTGCCTGGGGCACGAATGGCATGCCTGCCAACAGAGCCAGTGCCAGTGCGAGGAGCAGATAGACTGGTGTCTGATACCATTTTGCCTTAGCCATGTAAATACCTCCTCTAAGCGTAGTCAGGAACGGCCTTGCCAGTCCATTATAGCCTTGCCTAACCTCGAATGGAATACCTGTGAAAGACAATAGGAATAGAAAGAGTACCTGGGTGATAGCTGAGCAGTTTCTCATTTCTTCACTCCACTTCCGAGTGGTTTCCCACAGTTTTATAGGTGAAACACTGGTCTATTTTCAAGGGTGAATGCACATTTAGAGCGTCGCTTCGTAGCCAGTTCATGCCTGTTTTCTATTCTCCGTTCCTGGAGAAGCAAACCAAAGGGGCACCACTCTCTTCGATATCGTGACACCGATTTAGACGTGGCGCGGGATTCTCAGCTGAAGCTAGCTGAATATCGAGCATCTGTTTTTCGCAAGTGAACTCCTCTTTCGCGCCACCGAAGAATGCGGACAAGACTTCATTTCTCTCTTTTTGAATATGATGATTATTGACCCCTCTAACCCTGGTGATATAATCGAAGCAGAGGCTCACTGTGGATAGAGCTGCGATATTTGTGGACGGAGGCAACATGTTCTTTGCCCAAAAGGCAAACGCTCGGTGGATAGACTGGAAACCAACCAATACTGCACCGATAATCGTCAGGTTCACGCAGCATGTTACTTCACAGCTACGCCATCGCCAGACATAAGGTGATATCCGTCAGCTCGGCTGAGATGCCAAACTCAACTCGCCGACTTATGTCAACCTGGCACCACACCTGCCACAGAATTCGAAATCGGAAGGCAACCATTTGGCACTGCAGTCAGGACAAGTCTTTGTTGGCGGTCCCCAGAGATAGGTATGGGACCTGCCAGTGGCAGCCTTTTTCCTCAAAGCGATGTAGTCTGGAGGCCTCTTCTCCAGAAAGGCAGTTATGCCCTCCAGAGGCTCCGGCGTGGTAGACTGTAAGCTTGAGAAATCATTCCCCTCGTGCATGGTGTGATATACCATTTCGAACCAGACATTCATCTGGTCCTTGGCAAATCTAAGGCACCAGGGAGCTTTGTTCAACAGATTGTGACATAGCCCATCCACTTCCTCATCCAATTTGTCATAGGGCACTACCCTATTGATCAACCCATAGTCCAGCGCTGTCTTAGCGTCAACAACCTCATCGGTGAAAAGAAACCACCTAGCTCTTTTGTCTCCCATGATCGGAGTAAGGGACTGAGTGGCATGAACCGGGACAACGCCAAGACCTCCTGCCCCCTGCTTAAACGTAGCATGCTCTGCGGAAACGGCTAAGTCACAGGCGAGCAGCAGCTCACAACCACCGCCAGCGGTGATCCCATTTATCCTGGCAATCACAGGTTTGCCCATATGTCTTATGTCATAGATCACTCGAGAGAAACCGTTGTTCAAGCGCCATACTTCATCCATGTCACCAAATAGAGTTTGCGCGTACACTAGATCCAAGCCAGGGCAGAAGATCTTGTCCCCAGCTCCGGTGATGACCACTACTCCCACTGAAGTATCGCCCCGCGCTTCGTCCATCGCCGAGAACAGATCCTCCACAAGCTGGCTATTGATTCCGTTACGCGCATCAGGCCTATTTATTGTAACCCTGGCCACAAAGTCCTTTTTCCTGTAAAGCACAGTTTTCAATCGTCGCATGACTCAAACGCTCCTTTTCTCTTAATCGATATGTGGATATAACCACAATTGCGAGGTTCAGACAACACAGAGAAGCTCCTTCCACAGGAGAAGCCTGCCGCGATTTCACAGGATGCTCTTGCCATGTAAAGGATGAAGTGCCGCAGCTCCTGTATTTCTATTCTGTTTTCGAGTCTGTATGGAGACATGTTCTTGCCAAGCCCAGATAGCAGCCACATGTCCTCCCATAGCTCCGCAAAGTACCATTTGACGTATCACAAAGGTAGCAAATATAATCCTTACTGTGGGTCAAGGCAGAGACATAAGGGTAGCGTTCTATACCCTGGGGTGCAAGCTTAATCAAGCAGAAACAGAATCGCTGGCGCGTGAATTTGGCGAGGCTGGATATCAGTTTGTAGCTTCTGACGATGCGGCAGAGGTCTACATCGCCAACACGTGTACGGTTACTCATATCGCTGATCGCAAATCCCGTCACTGGCTGAGGCTAGCCAGGCGAAGAAATCCTGAGGCCTTGATCGTTGCCGCGGGCTGCTATGCTCAAAGGGCCCCTCAAGAGCTATCTCCCCTTGCTGACCTCGTCGTTGGCAATGAGGAGAAGGAGCACCTGGTACAAGTGATAGGCGAGATTGATGGGTTCTCCCCAATATCTGGTCGTCGCAGGGGTCTTTCCCCCGACGGCATAGGCAGGGTTCGCAGTCTGACAAAAATCCAGGATGGCTGCCGCAGTCCCTGCGCCTATTGCATCGTGCCTCGCGTGCGGGCTGACGAGTACTGCCTGCATCCTGTGGAAATAGTCAAGGGAATCAAGGCAAGGTTGGCTGCTGGCTATAAGGAAATCGTCCTCACGGGGACGAAGATTGGATGCTACAAGTCCGACGGCATGAACCTGAGGCATCTAGTAGAACACATCCTTCGTGATACAGACGTTGAGAGGCTGCGTCTCTCCTCCCTACAGCCGCAGGAGATTTCTCCCCAACTCCTCACGCTGTGG
Organism: uncultured Dehalococcoidales bacterium; assembly: GCA_964534285.1. Taxonomy (GTDB): domain Bacteria; phylum Chloroflexota; class Dehalococcoidia; order GIF9; family AB-539-J10; genus JADFUX01. The sequence goes on along the minus strand of CAZHQV010000052.1, from coordinate 7,372 downwards.
CAGGACGAACGGCTTTGTCGCCATTTCCACCTAGCCCTTCAAAGCGGTAGCGATAGCGTCCTTCAAAGGATGAAACGCCGCTACTCCTCGGATGATTATCGAACAGCGGTGAGTCTAATCAGAGAGGCAGTGCCCGGGGCGGCTATTACCACGGATGTCATGGTTGGCTTCCCTGGCGAAACTGATGATGAGTTCGAGCAAAGCTATCGTTTTTGCCAAGAAGCTGGCCTTGCCAACATGCATGTGTTCCCTTTTTCACCACGCCCCGGCACTGAGGCTGAGGCAATGCCCGACCAGGTGAGTGACCGGGCGAAGAAGGAACGGGCCCAGCGGATGCTACAGCTAGCTAGAGACTGCAGGCATCGCTTTTGCCAGCGACTCATCGGGCAAACCATGCCGGTCTTGTGGGAGAAGGAAGTAGATACAGGCGAAGGCATGTATTCAGGGTTGACCGATAGCTATGTCAGGGTCTTTGCACACAGCGCGAACGTGCTGAGCGGTAAGATAGCGCCAGTGCGGCCGGCTGGATTTCATGAGCAAGGGTTATGGGGAGAACTAATCAGCCAGTGAAAATCGAGGTCAAGGTTAAGCCTAACTCAAAGACTGAGGAGGTAAGCCGACAGGGAGATAGCCTTATGGTGAAAGTCAAGGAACCCCCAAGGGAGGGCCAAGCCAATCATACAGTCATCAAGTTGCTGGCCCAGCATTTTGGTGTCCCTCAAAGCCAAGTCAAGATTCTCAGCGGCTTCAGAAGCAAGAATAAGGTGATCGATGTCAAAGAGAGGTAATGACTCAATGTTCTTAAGCAGCTTCATCCGGATCGGGCTATTGCCCACCCTGTATATGATGTACTCCGGTAGCTACACATGAAAGCACTAGTGCAACGGGTCACCAGCGCTTCGGTAAGCGTGGGCGACAGAGTGATAGGCAAGATCGGTCACGGCCTAGTGGTCCTACTTGGCATCGCCAGAGGCGATTCAGAGGAAGATGCTCGCTACCTGGCAAACAAGATAATCAACCTGCGTATTTTTGCCCACCAAGCAAGCGAGATTGGACTTTCAGCACTGGAAATAGAAGGGGAGATTCTGGTAATAAGCCAATTCACCCTTTTGGCAGACTTGCGAAAGGGAAGGCGACCAAGCTTCACTGAAGCAGCTCCTCCCGACAAAGCCAGAGAGCTGTATCAGTTCTTCATCGACCAGGTCCGTTCCACAGGGCTGAAGGTGGAAACAGGCGTTTTCCAGGAGCACATGATGGTGCAGATCCATAATGATGGCCCGGTAACTCTGATGCTTGAACGCAAAAGCGACTAATTGCATTAGCTTGCCAATGCAATTAGTCTTGCACTCTGTTATAATGCTCCTGAGATGAGTTGCCACAAAGTCCTCCAGGAAAAGGGCTATCGTTTGACTCCGCAACGCATGCTGGTTATCGAGGCCCTTCATAGTGCTGACAGGCACATTAGCGCCGAAGAAATTTATGAGCAACTGCATGCTCGTTATCCTTATAGCAACATCTCCACGGTCTACCGCACCCTCGAGCTACTAAAGGAATTGAACCTGGTCACAGAGACTGACTTTGGCGAAGGGCGTGTTCGCTATCATGTGGCCGAGAAGGGACACCACCATCATCTTGTTTGCCGCACCTGTGGCAGAATAAAGAATTTGGACGAATCTGTACTATATCCATTGAGAGCCGCTTTGCTTCGGGACTATGATTTTGATGCTGATTTGAGACATATAGCTATCTCAGGCCAGTGCAGTGAGTGCCGCGAGAAGAGGGGAGGCGACTCTAGCCAACTATCATGAATCAGGAGTGCCGATATGAGTGAAATTCAGGAAAGGCTGCAGCTTCTGCTTGATTATTGGATTAAGCATAACCAGGAGCATGAACAAGAGTTCCGCGAATGGGCTGATAAGGCTACCTCCTTCTCTGGCGCAGTGGCGCAGCAGCTACAGGAAGCAGCGGGAAGGATGGCTGAGGCCACTGATTGGCTGGAGAAAGCACGACAAGACTTAAGAAAGAATATGGGGGGGAGTTAAGATGTGTCTTGCTAGACTTTATGAAGCTACAAAAGGCGATGAGCCAGTTCTTGAAGACGTTGCATATATGGTCATCGACGGCGACCGGGTGGAGGTGGAAACACTCTTTGGGGAGAAGCGGATTCTCCATGCTACGGTGCGTGAGGTAGATTTCTTGAACTCCAGCGTACAACTGAATCTGGATAGAGAATAGTCCCCTGTTCTAGTTCCCACCGACTGCAGACTCATTCAGTATTCATAATGAGTCTCAGAACAAGGTGATGATAGTCTTGCGCAGAGACCAAGGCATGAGACCGGGAGGGTGTGAACAAGGCGCACCTATTGCAGCTGCTAAGGAAGGCTTCTTCAAGGTCGTCTCCTTAGCGGCTAGGAGGCCTTGACGTTACTGATAGGTCCGCTCCAGCTCAAGGCTAATATCCAAGGCCTTTGCTGAATGCGTAAGCGCGCCAACCGAGATGAAATCGACGCCTGCCTCAGCTACCGCTCGGACTCTGTCCAGAGTAATTCCTCCAGAGGCTTCAATCAGAGCACGACCCTGGATAGCTTCTACTGCTTTGCCCATATCCTCAAGGCCCATGTTGTCAAGCATGATAATGTCCGCTCCAGCCTCGGCAGCCTCCACAGCTTCGTGCACGGTCTTGACTTCAACCTCAACTTGAGTTTGCCTTGCGTAGAGATTGCTTCGTCGCTTCGCTCCTCGCAATGACAAAGGTACATTCTGTCGAGCCTTGGCTACGATCTCCCGAGTACTCAATCCACGGCTGCGAAGAGCCGCCAAATGATTATCCTTGATGAGCATGCCGTCACCCAGATTCATACGGTGGTTCTCACCACCACCAACCCTGACAGCATATTTTTCCAATAGCCTCGAGCCCGGCGTAGTCTTTCTGGTATCCATGATGCGTACAGGCAGTCCATTGACCGCTTCCACATAGCGGTTTGTCTCTGAGGCAATTCCACTTAACCGCTGGAGGAAATTCAGAGCTACTCTCTCCGCCTTAAGGATGCTGGCAATTCTCCCCTGCACCCTAGCTACCACATCCCCAGGCTCAACCCTAGACCCATCTTCAAGGGAAGTGTCCACCTTCAATTCTCGGTCCACTCTATGAAACACAGTCTTGGCTATGTCGATTCCCGCCAGAACGCCTTTATCCTTCGCCACGATGGAGGCACTGCCTTGCTGGTCACTTGGTATCAGAGCCTCCGTAGTAATATCGCCCCAGCCAAGATCCTCGGCCAAAGCCCGATCGACGATGTCATCAACTTGGGCTTCACTCAGCTTCACGGCCTTTCCCAAAGACAATGTGATGCTGCCACTCTGGCGACGATTGAGGAAAATCGGTGCGGAAGTGGGCACCACGACTCTCCTCGCGGAGCAAGGCAGCCTCAGTCATGATCCTGCCGCATAACACCAGGTTATTCAGTTCGCTGGAGGGACGATCAATGGGTTGAGGAAGAAGCCGCTGCCACGTAGCCAGAATGCTCGCAGCCTCGCTCAGGCTTTCACCGGAACGAATAATCCCCACCTTATCCCACATAAGAGCCTGTAAATTAGGCAGGTTAAGGTCTTCCACACCAGGTAGCCTTTCACGCTCAGGAAGGAAATGAGGCTCTTCTCCGACTCGTTGCCTTGCTTGTAGCTCCTCATCAGAAGGACATTTGCGGGCTTGTTGTGGTCCGCTTGAATTGACGGCAGGATGTGCAACCATCTCGGTCCTTTCCACCAGCCGTTTAGCGAAGACAACTGATTCGAGGAGCGAATTCGATGCCAGCCTGTTAGCCCCATGTACCCCGGTGCAGGCGGTCTCACCAACCGCGAACAAACCCGAGATGTTTGTCTCGCCACATACACTTACCGTTATCCCTCCCATAAGATAATGCGCCGCTGGCGCTACCGGAATGAGCCCCTTAGTGATATCCAAGCCGTGCTGCCGACAGAACCGATAGATACGGGGGAAGCGGGTAGTAACCAACCGCGGCGCCAAATGGGTTACATCAAGAAAAACTCTATCACTCCGGGTTTTCTTCATCTCGTCGACGATGCTGCGGGCTACTATATCCCTGGGTGCCAGCTCAGCTTCAGCAGCATAGTCTGGCATGAAGCGATAGCCCTCCACATTTCTGAGTAAGCCACCTTCACCCCTTACTGCCTCGCTGATGAGGAAAGGTGCTACTCCGGGGAGGCGAAAAACCGTAGGATGGAACTGGAAGAACTCCATATCACAGATTTCAGCACCAGCCTCAAAAGCTAGAGCTACGCCATCCCCAGTAAGCACATCAGAGTTGGTGGTATACTTGAACAGCCGTCCAGCACCTCCAGTGGCTAGAATAAGGGATTGGCAGCCATACTCTTCTATTGACCCGCTTCGGCAATCAAGAGCCTTCACGCCTTTCAACCGGCCCTTCTCCAGCAGGATTTCAGTGACCAGGCAATGCTCCAAAACCTCGATCGGCCTGGATTGCACCTGCCGGCTCAAGGTGACCTCGATATGCTCACCGGTAGCATCCCCACCAGCATGGATAATGCGTGGAACGCTATGAGCTGCTTCTCTAGTTAAGGTGATCTCGCCGTTCAGGGTATCAAACGGGACACCAAGTCCAATTAGATCGCTAATACATTCTGCAGCTTCATTCACCAGAATTCGCACTGCCTCAGCATCGCATAGACCACCCCCTGCAGCCATGGTATCTTCGAAGTGAGACTCAGGGGAATCGCCTTTCCCTATGGCAGCAGCGATACCACCTTGAGCATACCTGGTATTGCAGTCATCTATGCTGCCCTTGGTCAGAATAAGAACGCTACCTCGTTCTATGGCAAGCAAACCAATGTACAGCCCAGCAATCCCACTGCCAATTATGACGTAGTCATAGTAGCGCATGTCTTCCTCTCAGCCTACTTCAAGCATCCTATCAATAGCTCGCTTGGCCCTCAGCCTCATTTCCTCGGGAATAGTGACTACATGCTCTCTCGCTTCCATAGTCTCGCTAAGTATCTCCAGGGTAGTCTTCTTCATGTCGGGACATAGCAGCTTACGAGAAAGGAGAAACAACTCCTTATCCAGATTCTGCTTCCTTAAGGGATACAATATCCCTTCCTCCGTGCCGATCAGGAAGGCCCTGTCGTTGCTCCGTCGAGCATAGCGAAGCATTTGCGAGGTGCTAAGAGCGGCATCAGCTAGGTCTATTACCTCAGCTCGACATTCCGGGTGGACTAGGACTCTGGCTTGAGGGTAGCGCTCCTTGGCTAGCCTAACCTCTTCAGCGGTCACGTCAGCGTGAACGCTACAGTAACCAGGATAGAGAATCACTTTCTTACTAGTCTTGGTGGAAACATAATGCCCCAGATTTTGGTCAGGGACAAACAGTACCTCATCGTTGGGAATTGCGTTAACTACCTCAACACCGTTAGCCGAAGTACAGCAAATATCACTTTCCGCCTTAATGGCCGCCGTTGTATTCACATAAGCCACCACGACAGCTTCAGGGTACCTCCGCTTCCACTGCCCCAGACTCTTGACACTAATCATGTCGGCCAAAGGACAGCCAGCGTTGGGGTGGGATAGGAGCACTGTGGCAGTGGGATTAAGAATAGCTGCCGTTTCCGCCATGAAGCGAACACCGCAGAACACGATCACCTCCGCCTCGGTCCCCACACACTGTCGCGCCAGCTCCAGAGAATCGCCGGTGAAGTCAGCAAGAGCCTGAACCTCAGGTCGCTGATAGTTGTGAGCTAGAATAATAGCGTTAAGCTCCTTTTTCAGCCTGACTATCTTCTCTTCGGCTTTCTGAGCTTGCTCACCTACGTCTACTGTCAAATCCAAGCTACCCGCCTGTACTGATTCCAGAAAGACCTACTTCCCTTGTTTGGCGACCACAGTGTTCTTGGCCACCCTAACTGTTGCTCCCGATTCTACCTTCAGGACTACAGTATCCTCGCTGACGCTTTCAATTTGCCCATAGATTCCGCTCGAAGTAATCACCTTCTCTCCGGATCGGATTCTCTCCAACAGTTCTTGATGCTCTTTCTGTCTCTTACGTTGCGGTCTGATCATAAGAAAATAGATCGCGCCAGCCATCAATGCCAAGAAGAGAATCATTGGCGCTAGGCCTTCAAGCTGTTCCATTTCCATTCCTCCTTTCTTGGGTGGTTATCATCATCGATGTTACCCTGTAGCGCCCAGGGGCTGGTTTTGTGGATTCTGACTCTGACCAGTTGGCCAAGGCAGCCGATATCGTATTCAAAGAAAACCAGCTTGTTACCTCTACTGCGCCCGAACCACTTGCCTTTCTTCTTGCCTTCCACAAGCACTTCAACTGTCTGCCCCCGAAACTGCGAGTTTATCCGGCCACTTACGACGACTTGAAGTTGCTCAACCCTATTGAGCCTCTTGATCTTGACTTCCCTGTGGACATCGTCCTCATATCTCCGCCACGATATTGTACCAGGACGAGGAGAGTAGGCAGCCACATGTACAACGTCGAACCCTACTGCTTCAAGCAGAGAGAGCGTATGTTCAAACTGCTCCTCCGTTTCACCAGGAAACCCAACAATCACATCAGTGCTCAAAGACACTTGCGGGATGCGCCGCCTGACGGCATAGACAAGCTCGTGGTATTGCTCCACACTGTACCCTCGCCTCATGGCCTCCAGTACATCATTATCTGCCGCCTGCACGGGTACCTCCAGGTGCTCACAGACCTTGTCCAATGAAGCCACAGCCTCAATAAGCCTGGGATTCATATCCTTAGGATGGTTCGTCAAGAAGCGGATTCGGGCTAATCCGTTTATGCTGTCCAACCTGGCCAGCAAGTCAGCCAGATCAGGTTGCTCAGGCAAATCATGTCCATAAGAGTCAACAGTCTGCCCCAGCAAAGTCACCTGTTTCGCCCCTCCCTTCACCAAGTGCTGGACTTCATGTGCTATCTCTTCCAAAGGGCGGCTCACCTGCCTGCCTCTTCTATATGGCACAATGCAATACGAGCAGAAATTGTCACAACCTTGGATAATGGGAACGAGAGCGCAGGGGGAGCAATCCACAGGAAAATTCACGCCCCGTTCGCCGCTAGCAATGCCTTGCATTCGGGCCCAATCAGTTAGCTGGCCATAAGCCCCCGGCCCAAAGAAACAGTCAACTTGAGGGAATCGCTTTCTCAACCCCTGGACATCAGAATTCACGAAACAGCCAGTCACCAACACGCAGACATTCGGGCGCTCCTTTTTCAAGCCCTTCAACAAGCCTAAGGTGCCCAAAACCTTGTCCTCAGCACTTTGCCGCACCACACATGTATTGAGCACTACCAGGTCAGCTTCTCTAAAGGATCTCGCAGCC
>CAZHQV010000051.1:3451-13278 GCA_964534285.1 uncultured Dehalococcoidales bacterium | reverse complement strand
TGCTCATGTTGCCCTTTACCCCGGTGAACAAGAATAACACCATTGGCTGGCTTGCCGCGCGCTGCGATGGAGACAACTATGGTAAGCTGCTTGCTTACCATTTCCCCAAGGAGAGGTTGGTATACGGTCCCAGCCAGATTGAGAATCGAATCCAACAGGATACCGTCATCACCGAGCAGCTTGCCCTGTGGGGTCGCGGTGGTTCTCGGGTTATTCGTGGCAACTTGCTCATGATTCCCTTAGGCAAATCCAGTCTATATGTGGAGCCGGTCTTCCTCCAGGCGGAGGCTGGTGGACTTCCAGAGCTGAAGCGAGTTATTGTGGCTGCCGGCGAGCAGATAGCTATGGAACCCACATTGGAGGAAAGCCTAGCGGTAATCTTTGGTGTTGAACCGCCCCCGACCGAACCCGTAACCGAGCCGCCATCTCCACCACTACCGGAGGATGGGGTAACGGGCGAAATAGCGAGTCTGATTGAGGAGGCTCAGCAGCACTATGAAAGGGCTCAACAGTACCTCACAGCTGGTGATTGGGCTGGCTACGGAAAAGAGCTGGATGCCTTGAAGGCTGCGCTAGATCAGCTGGCGGAACTTGTTGCTGAATAGAAACGATAACCCATTGGTTTGACAATTTGGCTTTTTGTTACTTCTTCAAAGAAGGCATATGTTTGCTAGCCGAGATTGGCAACCGGTCGTACCTAAGGTCACCTTCATTCGCCTCCCATACCATATCGTAGACTTGCGCAGTGTCCCGAGAACTGCTGTAGCCTAGCATATCAATCATTACGAGTCGTGTCGTCGTGTTTATCAAGATACCAGGAGTTCAATCAATCCGGATTGGATATGGAGCAGGCATTCTAAGCTCGTGAGCCTTCTTGCGTAATACCCGAATCATTTCTTCATTGTGCAACTTGTTCAGTCCCAAGATGTGCCTAAACCTTTGCTTTTCCTCTTTCGGAAGCATTTCAAATGATGGGGCTCGGCTGTCAACATAAGTTTGCCACTCTAAGGTTAAGATCTGCATCTCGAATAGCAAAGCTTCCAATGCATTAACTCTACTAGGGATCCATGTCTTTGATGGCGAGATGGGATATTCTTGAAGTCCTGTATTATCCTGTATGAACACTTTGCCGATTCCTTGCTCCCATGACATGCCGTTGTCACGGACATATTTTGTGTCATAGAACTTTCTTGCGTGGGGATCTTGGACACGGTCAAGAAACATGGGCTGATACAACTCGGTGCCGTGCATGCTAAACGACTTTTTGAGGATCGGTACCATGACCCGATTACGACCTCCAACAAAGAGACCTACTATCTGTCCGTCCTCTCCCATGAAAGATTTGGTGGGATATGGAAAGCCAATCCGTCTAGAGAATAGATCATTGTAGGACATGTTTATGAAGCAGTGATTGTTGATGCGGAGTGAAAAGCAGCTTGGCGTATAGCGGAACGAAGGCATGTCGCAGCCAAAAAAGTCTAGTCCTTCTTTATCACCATCCGCCTTGAAAATAGCCAGCATTCGATCGTTTGCCCCGATTCTTCTTGTAATATGAAATCTAGGTGCAACGCTTGCTGGGTTCTTGTCCAGGTATCGGAAACCTAACCACAGTCCTATACGAATCTTATCAAACCAATCCAAAAGAGTACTGAATTCTATCGCAGAAACAGAACCAGCAGAGAGGATCCTATGGACTATGGGTTTTGCAGCTGCTTCAAGTTTCGAGAAGTCATGATTACAAGATTCACATGATGGGAATTTCAAAGCGTCGAAGGAAAACGTTCTCTTTCCTGAGAGTGGACCTATTCCGTTTTCATAGCCAAATTGGGCAATTCGTTTCGGGTTCCCCGTAAATTCAATTAACCACAGAGGCAAGACATGTTCGTTACTCTTACGTTCCGGTTTCTCACCACAAAATACGCACAACTTCTCCATCTAATGTACACCTTCACCACGAAGCAATATGTGGGTGCATGTCCTTCTTAATTATACAGCGCTCAAAAGGGAATCTACCGATGCTCCCAACCTAATGAAGTAATTCCAGAAATTCGGAAGGTATGTCTGCCATCGAGGTCCTGCAGTTCAAAAGTGAACTACCCCTCAGCTTGCTAAGGGGCATCTTAAGGTTTTTCGAACATGGGTAATTGAGAGGAAGTCTCTTCATGAGTTTGATATTCAATATACCTGCGTATAATCTCAGCGGTGACTTTGTCACCTACACTCCTAACAAAATATCCATCGCTCCACAACTCCCCAACCCAGAGTTGTTTCCTCAGGTTGGGAAATTTCTTGAATACCTCTCGGGCAGACAGATTTTTCAGTATCTGCGCTACCTGCGCCGGGGAATATCGGGGTGGTGCCTCAACAAATATGTGCACATGGTCTTCCATGACTTCCATCGTATCTATCCTGAATTCATACTCTTCAGCTATCCGTTGAAATATCTCCTTCAAGTACCCCGATACCTCTTGGTTCAATATATGCTTCCTGTACTTAGGTATCCATACCAAGTGATATTTCAGATCATATACGGCGTGTTTTGTCCTTCTTACTCCCACACCGCAGTTATACAGCGAAAAGTCCTATTCGGGCAAGCGCCGTTGCCTCGCCTTACGGCGAGCCACTTTCCTCCCGCCAGCTTGCTGGCGGGTATCCAGTGGAGTTCTCTATGAAGAGGGAATCCGAGATGGATTACGATAAGACATACTGGAATAGGGCAACTTCTTTCTACACCGAATTGGGACTTCCCTGGCAATGGGTCAAAGATGGCTATGTTCCTGTCATTGTGGAACTGAAAAGGGCGCTAGGTGCTTTGTGCGCGAAGCGGATACTGGATCATGGATGTGGGCCAGGGAAAATAACCAGGCTACTAAGCTTGTTGCACGGGGCTGAAGTGCACGGAATCGACCCCTCAGAGAGTACGATCTGGGAAGCTATGAAGGCCGACACCTACGGACGGTACGAGTTGCTTACAGGACATTTCCCTTGGCCAGCTAACACATTCGATGGCGTCATGTCCAACTGGGTCTTTCTAGACATAGGCTCAGTTGAAGAGATGGATGTTGCAGCGAGAGAAATCTATAGGGTGCTGAAGCCAGGTGGCCTGTTTGTTATGCTGGTGAATAATGAAGAGTATGTTGGCAAGAGAACCAGCACCTATCAGAATGGGCAACCAGACAAGACGTACAGGCCTGGTGATGATATCCTGGTGACCTATTTCAGAAATGGAGAGCAACGTATACAATTCAAGGACTACTTCTGGCCGACCAAGACTTGTTCTTCTGTAATGGGAAAAGCAGGGTTCAGAGAGCTAACATCTTATGTCCCCAAGCTGAATCCATGTACAATTGAGGAGATTCTATTCCTGCAAGACAAAGGTGTCTTCCCTGATGTAGACTTCCGCGTACTTGTTGATGAGACTCCCACTGCGATTATGGTAGGGAAAAAGTAGTTGGGAGCGCGACAAGGACTGCACTTATCTCTCTAGCCGCTGAGGGCAGAACAGCCTGGGTTAGGTCTATGCAGATGGAGAACGATGTAGAATACCAGCGGCAGCTTGCTCTCTTTGCGCGGTGTTCCACGGAGAAAGGAATCGAGTTGGTCAAGATTGGAGAGATCATCGCCGAGCTTGGCCACAGGAGATGCTTTCTGGATATCGGCGCTGGGGGAGGGGACTTGACTATCCCCACCTCCCAATCATTTGCTCACACGACCGTGGTCGAGCCTAATGAAAAGCAAGCAGGTTTTCTCAGTCGAAGGTGCCCCGGTTTCGAGGTCTACAACGATCTTTGGAGAAACATTGACCTTGGCTCAAAGCGTTACGATTTCATTCTCTGTTCCCACGTTCTCTATTATATTGGACAGGCTGACTGGCTGACTACGATTGAGAAAATGTATACTCATCTCGAGCCTGGTGGCCGCATTGCGATCGTTCTTCAGTCACCGATAGGGGAGGTGGCTGACTTTTTCAATCAGTTTGCCCACTATGATGTCCAGATACTCGAACTGTGGCGGGATTTGATCCAGCGATATGGAGATAATGCCATTGAGGTACGGTATTTCATGAATGAGATATGGGCGGAGAGTCTGGAGGACATGGTTACAATCGGTCTGTTCCTTCTGATAGACCCTCGGTTCAAGGAATACAAAGACGAGATCCGACAGTATTTCGAATCTCATCACAAAGTCCCGGAAGGCTATCGCCTGATGCAAGATGAGATTCTTCTCGTGGTCAAGAAGACGTGGGCCAGCCAATTCAACGAGAGTGCTGGGTAATGGGGGTTGTCAGCCGTTGTTGTATTGGCGATGCCCGGATGAGCGAATAGACATTCACAAGTGTATTCCCACCCGTGTCGTCTGGAAGCCTGGCTACCGCCGATCACATCAAGGACTTTGACAAGACATGGTCCTTCAGGAAATATGAGTGCCCCTGCCTTTCTCAGTTGTAGATTGGGCGTGTGTTAAGCACAACGCAGCAGGAAGGCAGGCAGGTGCTACGAACCCGGGATTTGCGCTGGCCGGCCACAAGTTGCAGGCAGCCTGCAAAGACGCGACGTATATGTCTGCATCCTGCAAGAATGGAGATACGTGATGGAAATAGCTTTGGATAGAAGAGACAACATCCCCACGACTTCACTTACAGGCAAGCTCTATGCGTTTGGAGCATCACAGTTGGATGAGGCACTGGGTCCTAAACACGTCAATATCTCGCATGGCGGCCTGTCCACCGACACCCGACGCTGCACAGTAGACCAGGAAATCCAGGACAACCTCCTAGCATTTTCCCCAGAATCTCCCCGTTCATAATGCATTTTGCAGATGATATAATCGCAGCGGCAATACAAGAGGGTAGCCAGGAAATCCCTACGTATTCCGGTAAACGTCGAAATCCATAACAGACTGAGACACTTCTGGAGTCAAGAAGGAGGGAACATGGCCGAATTTGGTTTCACGGAAGCCCAAGAGATGTCTCGCACCATGGCGAGAGATTTCACCCGCAGGGAGCTTTTTCCCAGCGCCAAGGAGAGGGCAAGACTCAACCGAATTCCCCCTGACGTTATGAGCAAACTTGCCAATGTTGGCTTTCTCGGGCTGAGGACGCCTCAGGAATATGGCGGGCAGATGTCAGATTGGATAAGCTGCGGGATAGCCTGTGAGGAAACGGCCAGGGCGGACCTGGGTGCATCCATGGCAATTCTGTTTGCATCTTTCGCCGGGGAAGCTCTAGCACTTTGCCACGAAGAAGTGCAGGCTCAATGGATGCCCTTGTGCGCCGAGGAAGGGAAGATTATGGCTCTCTGTCTTACTGAGCCTGACACAGGTTCGGATGCCGCCGCCATAAAATGCAGAGCATTAAGAGAGGGAGACCATTATGTACTGAATGGGGAGAAGACGTCCGCCACATTTGGCATGCAAGCTGATATTGCCGCCATCTGGACCAAGACAGATACTGCGGCACCTGGGGTACGAGGTATCACCGCCTTTCTTGTTCCCATGGATCTCGCTGGGATAGAGAGAATACCTTTTGCCGATCTGGGATGGAGGACAATGGAGCGTAGTTCCATAGCCATGGACAATGTATCTGTGCCCGTCAAATATCGTATTGGTGATGAGGGTGAGGGCTTCTACAAAGCTATGGGCGTAATTGATTGGTTTCGCCTTTCTCTGTGCCTTCAGGTGCTGGCCCTGGGTGAGCAATCTGTAAACGAAGCTATTGATTATGCCAAGGAGCGGAAGGCGTTCGACAGGCCAATTGCCAAATTTGAGGCGGTCTCCTTCAGATTGGTGGATAGCCTCACCAAGATAGAGGCTGCCAAGCTTCTGACCTATAAGGGATTATGGATGCTGGACCATGGGGTCAAAGCTACCAGAGAAGCAGCTATGGCCAAATCAATCTCCCCCCAAATAGGCATCGAAGCTTGTAATAACGCTATGGTTACCTTCGGTCACGTAGGCTACAGCTCAGAATACATCGTTGAGCAAAGGCTTAGAGATGCCTATGGCTTCGAATTCGCCGACGGCACTGCTGATATTCAAAAGGTGGTAATGGTACGTGATTTCATAGGAAAGGAATATCGGGCTTATGCATGAAAGGTCCAGAAATGCAAGAGCAGGTCGCGCTAGTCTTTGCCTTGTATGGGTGGGATACTTATACGTCCTGCTTGGTGCGGTTCAACTTCCTTAATTCGCGCAGGATCTCGGTTAACAGCATCAGTTCAAGCCTGCGCCAAGTCACGTCGCTTGCCAGCTTCCCCCACTTGGTGGGATCCTCAGTAGCATACTGCTGTACTATTTCCTCTATGTCTTTTCCCATCCCATGTCCCCTTAGTGTATGAATACAATTCCTACTGAGATAGCCCGGGGAATCAAGTCGGGTTCATGCATTAGTGGGTATGCCTGCCATCCCACCTTCTGGATTAAATGAAAGACATCAATGCCCACAGCTTCCATCGCTGGTCTAGCCCTCAAAGGGAAACGACACCTCCCGCTATCCAGGAACTGGCAAATTACGCCTCCGCACAGGTAGTCTTTGCAGGAACCACCGCCAAATCCCATGGCGAGGTAGTAACCATCCTCATAAGCCATCCGCTCTATTTGGTATACTATTTCACCGATTTGTTTGTGATAGAAAAGGGTCTTCCGCTCCTGCTCAGTGCTTCCCCCTCTCCTTGGTACGTAGTCTGCAATTGGCTCCACATCAACCTTGAACAGTACCGCCCAACTATATTTGCTCAGCGCCTTGCGGACGAATTCTGGTTGAGGGGCGTTAGGAGGGCAATTTGGAGTCTCTCCCGCCCGTGGGCAACGTGGCACCAGACATCTCATCCATACCCTCTCATCTACCGAAACACGGCTGCTGGGTATTATCTCCGCCGCCGAAGCACCGAGCTCAAGCGCTCTGCGCTTGTAGCATTCCAAATCCGCCGCCAGATTTTCCTTTGTTACTTCTGTGAGCATGGGCCTTATGGCGATCTTCTCTGCTTCCATTGCACCAATCTCCTGCGTCATTTTGGATGAAGCCGCGGCGAATGTCAATTGTCTGCACTCATACACGTGATTAGTGACACGTCACTTCCTTGTCTCATTCCGAGGTACCTGTTGGCCCTGTCATTGCGAGGGGCGGGATTCTCCCCTTACGCGTGGAACAAACTTCGCAATCTCGCAACCTCAGGTTGCCACGCCTTGGGCCCGCAATGACTAAGAGGAAGGTTTGCGGTGACAAGGAATTTGCCCCGTGCCTGTCCGAAGCACAAAGAGGAAGACAACCGTTACACTGTGATATGTCGCCGGTGTATTTGAACCAGATCATTGTCCATAGACTCGCCCCATCCGGTGTGCCTTTTCGAGGTTCGCGTTCACCTGGATGGTCTCCGGACGCAGGCTGGTACGGCGAAATCAGCGGCCTTTGCACATACCGTTCCTGAAGTCAATATGTATACTGCTTTGCGGGAGTAACTCAGCGGTACAGTTCCTGTATTCCAAGCAACGTATCGCGGGTTCGAGTCCCGTCTCCACACAGCCTCAAAGCCCAATTTCAGATTCAGAAAGGCAGAACCTTCTCGTTGGGCTCAAGCCGACAAAGGCGTCCCACTCATATCCTGGCGATTAATACCCGTTCCTTTATCGGCCGATATCATTGCTATGCATCGGGCAACCACCTGGCGCCGACATCTGGAAACGGTCATGATGTCTGCTCCACCGGTGAGTCCACACCATTGAAGCAAATAAGCCCCTCGGTCCATTAATGAACGTCGCGGTTAAAGAAAGGTGATCCGATGGCCTACCCTACCCTCGGCATCTCATGTTGGTATCTCAACTGTCACCTCGGTGCCCTTCCCAGGCTCAGATTCAACCTTCACAGCGCCACCCAGCAATCGAGCTCGTTCCTGCATGCCAGCTAAGCCGAGCTTACCATCCCTAGATAGGTCATCTACAGAGCCCGAAAGAGCAAAGCCCTTGCCATTGTCACTAATGGCTATCATTGTCTTGCCCTGATCGAACTCCACCGTAACCTCAGCTCGTGTTGCCTGAGAATGTCGCCACACATTTCTCAGTGCCTCTTGAGTAATGCGGAAAAGCACTAGCTCTGCCTCTTCTGATAGGCGGCGTTCCGCGCCAGAGACATTGAGCTGTATTGCAATTCCTGAATACTCTGCGACGCTAGAGGTCAGCCATTCCAACGCTGCCAGTAGGCCAAGCCGATCCAGTGCTGCAGGCCGCAGATCCTGACTTAAACGACGTACCCCTTGCATTATGTTGTTAATCTGCTGCCGTAGCTCATCTAACCGGGAAGTGTTGGGCTCCGACACAAGCTTGCCGCTAGAAGCCAAATCGTCTACCTGACGTGACAGGACAACCAACTCCTGGATGGTCTCGTCGTGGAGCTCCCGGGCAATACGCTTTCTTTCTTCCTCCTGAGACCTAGTAGCCTGCCTCAAATAGAAGCGTAGGTTCTCGTGCATCCGCTTTTCCTCGGTAACGTCCCTGGCAATATGTTGAAAAGCTGCAGGCTGACCACCGCTGAAGACAGGGCTAGTCGATAGCTGAACAGAGGCCTCAGAGCCGTCTTTCTTAACCAATGTCACTTCTGAAAGGCGACCCATTGTTTCACCTCTGAGGAGTGCATGTTCTATGTCCTTGATACTCTGTATACAACGCTGCGCGATCAGGCCACCTACCTTCATGCCCCGAAGCTCCTGTAGAGTATATCCTGTAATCCTGACAAGAGACCTATTGGCTGCAATGATGTTTTCCTGCAAATCATGAACCCATATAGCATCATGAGCCTTCTCAAACAGCTCACGATATCTTTCTTCAGATATCCGCAATTGCTCAGTGAGCTCCAGCTCCTCCTGATAGAGGCGTGCATTATCTACAGCAACGCCAATCTGATTGCCAATGGCGGTGAGCAAATCAACAGTGTCTTGACGAAAGTGGCGATAGCTGCGCATGGCCACACAAATGGTACCCATAACCTTTCCCTTGGACTTCAGAGGCACGATGAGTTGGGATCGTATACTCTCCTCGCGCACCGCCATTTTGGTCAGTCTGTGGTCTTTGAAGGTGTCTTTTACGAACACCGGCTCCCCAGTCTGGGCAACCAGCCCGTTTAGACCCTCCCCCAGTCTCAGCCTACCCACCCCTTGGGCAAATTGCTCTGACACACCCCTATGAGCAGTGAGAGCAAGTTCCGCAGCCTCTTCATCCAGGAGGAATATGAAGGCAGCATCGACTTTCATCACATCTATGACATTGTCGATACTAGTCTGTAAGACCTGCCCCAACTCTAAGGATCGAGAGACGGCGTTTGAGATTTGGTTAAGAGCGGCAAGCTGGATGCGACGCTCCCGCTCCGCGCACAGCAACCCGAAGGTGAAGGCCGTCAGATTGCCAACAATGAAAACGGCGCCTGTTTCAAAGAGAGCATCCCTCGGAGATGGTGAGACAAATATGGCACGAGGGAGCATGCATGCCAAAGCAACAAGTGAAGTTATTACGCCCCCTCTCCACCCAAACAAGAAGCCAGACAGAATTATCGGTACCAAATAGAGGACTCTCTCGAAGGCGTGGCGATCCATACCGAGATTGGCTGTCAAGTTGGTGAGGAGGGCAGGGTGCTCTAGACTCTCCCCATAGTGGGGGATTGTGATAAGAGCGAGCAGAGCCACGACAAGCCAAAATCCCGGCCTGCGAACAACTTCTGTCATCCAGTTTGCCGATAGTCGCTGCACGCCTCTTTTCCTCACGCCTCCGGCAGTGCCAGTCCTCAAGACGCGTCATCGAGAGAGACCCAACCCTCCTTCAAGGCACGCACCACCGCCTCAGTT
>CAZHQV010000051.1:0-3441 GCA_964534285.1 uncultured Dehalococcoidales bacterium | reverse complement strand
CAGTTCGCGAGCCGACCTGCAGCTTGTTGAAGATATTTCCCAGATGGCCCTGAACCGTGCGTATACTGAGGTAAAGCTCTTCAGCGATATCCTTGTTACTCAAGCCTCTGGTCACTAGTCTGAGTACCTCCATCTCTCGCTCGCTGAGCACCTCAAATGCTTCCTTCTTCCGCGTCTTGTCAGGAATGCGGGCAAAGCGGTTCAGCACTTTGCGTGCAACCAAGGGATGAAGCACTGACTCCCCTGCATAAACCGCTCGAACAGCTTCCACCAGCTCGCGGCCAGGAACGGTCTTTAATAGGTAACCAGCAGCCCCTGCTTCTAGCAGGCTGAAGATGAACTGATCATCGTCGTAAGCGCTGAGGATTAGCACAGTTATGGTCGGGCAACTGGCCTTGATCTGCTTGGTGGCTTCAATGCCATCGAGTTTGGGCATGGCCACATCGATTATGGCAACATCTGGCTCAAAGCTAAGAGCCTGCCTTACTGCATCCTCGCCATTGCTAGCTTCAGCTACCACCTGCAGGTCCTCTTCTTGTTCCAGAATCCGGCGAGTGCCCTCCCGCACCACCGCATGGTCATCGGCAATCAGGATCTTGATTCTCTGCAAATTGTACCTTCTACCCCCTACATCTCCTGATTTTACCACACTTTCGCTCAGACCTGATAAGCATATTGGCCCAGGTTCCGACATCCTGGCTAAGCATAAATGCTCGTCGATGGTCTGGCTTATCAGGTATTCTTGGCAACAAAAACAGGCACTATGGCCGAAGTCAGCTTGCCAGCAAAGGCTGTAAGCTTAAGTCGAAAGAGATGGGGCTGATTGAGGAACGGCATGGTGCCTATCACATGTAAGGGGCTACGAAGGAGGATTTATGGTCACGACAGAAAAGGACAGGTTTCACGGTAAGCCATATCGACCACAAGATGAAGCGCTCAGGATGCATTCCTTTTACCGGGGCAAAATAGAGATGATGCCCAAATGCGTCATAAGGGGATTTGACGATCTGGCCATATGGTACACGCCCGGGGTTGCCAAACCATGTACCGCCATTAAACAGGACAAAGAGGCTGTTTATGAATACACCAACAAATGCAATACGGTTGCCATAGTAACTGATGGAACCAGGGTCCTCGGGCTTGGTGATATCGGCCCTGAAGCTGGCCTGCCTGTAATGGAAGGTAAGGCATTGCTCTTCAAGTATCTAGGCGGGGTAGACGCTGTGCCTATCTGCCTTGACACCAAGAATCCAGAGGAAGTGATTTCTGCTGTGAAATGGCTTAAGCCAAGCTTTGGAGCCATCAATTTGGAGGACATATCCCAGCCGAAATGCTTTGCAATCCTCGATACCCTCCGTCAAGAGCTGGATATCCCGGTTTGGCATGATGACCAGCAGGGTACGGCGACCGTGGCCTTAGCAGGCCTGATCAGTGCGCTAAAGATAGTCAATAAGAGGATCGGGGAAATCAAAGTTGCTCTGATTGGTTGTGGTGCTGCGGGAATTGCCGTAGCCAGGCTTGCCTTTGCCAGTGGGTTGAAACCTGAGAACACCATTGTTGTCGACAGCAAGGGAATCTTGCACCGTGAACGGATAGACATCGAGCAGAGAAAGCTGGAGTATCCAGACAAGTGGCGTCTATGTCTCACCACTAATCGTGAGGGAAGGAAAGGTGGAATAGGACAGGCTATGGCCGGTGCCGACGTCTGCATTACCTTTTCCAAACCTGGCCCAGGTGTGATTGGTAGGCAGTGGGTTAGAGCAATGCAGAGTGATGCTATCTTGTTTGCTTGTGCCAACCCAACGCCGGAAATATGGCCGCCGGAAGCTCACGAGGCCGGGGCAAGGATTGTAGCTACTGGAAGATCAGACTTCCCCAATCAGTTGAACAACGCTCTTGTCTTCCCAGGCTTGTTTCGAGGCGTTCTTGATGTTAGGGCAAAAACCATCACTGATGAGATGTGTCTTGCTGCCGCTAAGGAGATCGCCGACTACGCTGAGCACCAAGGCCTTAGTGAGGATCACATTGTGCCCGCTATGGACGATTTCCTGGTCACAGCTCAGGTGGCTGCGGCAGTTGGGATGAAGGCACAGGAGCAAGGAATCGCCAGAATCCATTCGAGCCGGAACGAATTGTTCCGGCAAGCGTCGGCAGTGATAAGAAGATCAAGAGCAGCCATGGCCACTCTTGTAGAGAGGGGAGTAATAAGCAATCCAGATGTGGAGACTTCGGCAGAAGTTGTTGCCCACAGCATGAGTGTTTAGGTAACGCATGCTCATACCTTAAGGCACAAGGATGAGCGTGGAAAGGAGGGGAAATGGGAAGCGAAGGAGCAGTCCAAGACAAGGTAACAGCGGAAGTGAGTGAGCTTGAGAGAACGGAGATGCCTGAGGCCGAAAAGGCAGAGGTTGTGGTCAAGGAAGAAGGCCAAGAGTTGACCTTCGCGGAGCTGATGGATCCCGAGTTCATTCGCCAGTTCAAAGGCTGCTGGTACTGGTAGGTGATTGTCGCCAGCAGCAGCGCATGCGACGACACAACACCAGGTAGTTCATTGGCGCAGAGGGGCCGTTTTGACTCTAGCACTAGAGCCAAAAACGGCCTCTTTTGTGTTGTCTACGGCTTGGCACAACTCGGTAGGGGATAGTCCAAAGGTCATTGCCCGGAGCAGAAAGCTCTGCGTGTTGACCTGTCGAACGTCCTTGCTATAGGACTAGCGAGTTTTGTGTTCAACAGGCAGCCAGGAAGGGACAGGGTGTAGTCCCATCCACAGACCAATAGTACGGTAGTCATCCCCAGATAGCGAAAGGTTGAGACCGCTGACTGCGCGCGCGATGAGTCACGCGAACTCCCGAAGCAGAATCGCCAGCACCCTGTTGTATCATCAGGTGGAGACATTTCATCTGAAAAGGGCGCTTCATCAAGGATCGGCCAATGACCCTCTGGTGGCTCAAGAGAAGGCAAGTGGCGATAGAGGAAAGAAACTATGAAATCAAGAGCTTACCTCATAGAATGTCGAAGAAGCCCCAACAGATCCCGGCAAGACAAAGGATGGTATCAGCAGAAGGTCGATATCGTCACAAAGATGACAGCGACTGGCTTGGAGCAGGCCTCCCACCCCTGTATGTCCCGCGCTCTGGTCGCCTCTCGGTTCAAGTACTATGAGCACTAGATCACCCACATATAAAGACACGGCAATTGTTAGCTATCCAGGATTATCACGTACCAATTCTTGACAGTACCACTGTCTTCAAAGCAGTTGTTGCCTGCCAGGCAAGCATGCTAAAATCGGGTAGGCCAGCGGGGGAAGGGCAGAAACCCCAGTCATCTCACTCTTGTACAAAAGAGGCTGCTTTCCCCCGTTCCATGAAGGGCTCGTAGCTCAGTGGCAGAGCGGCCGGCTCATAACCGGTTGGTCGTAGGTTCGAATCCTGCCGAGCCCAT
>CAZHQV010000050.1:0-13312 GCA_964534285.1 uncultured Dehalococcoidales bacterium | reverse complement strand
TGCTGCGACAGGAGTTCCAGGTTCGCCCGGTTGCTGCCTACCGAAAGAATTGTTGTTTTCATACCTCTGCTCCAGTTAGTCCCCGGAGATTCTACCTAGTGTAATGCCGCCACTGAGAATCCCGCGTAGCCCGGTGAGAGGCTCACCCACCTTGAGCCCGTAACGGGTGATCTCAAATTCACGCAGGGTTTTCTCGAAGCTGCTCGTGCGCTTCTTCAGAACTCCGATAGCACGGCGTATTTCGCCAGCTATTTCCAGATAGCGGAGAAAAACAACATTGTCTGCCAGATGACTAGCACCAATCTCAGTAGCCTTGAGCTCGCCAGTGACTGTTTCTGTTTCGCTGATCAGAATAGTAGTGACACCCATGTTCCTAAGATACCGTGTCAGGGCACGAACATGGCTCAGCAGGTCTCCACTGCCAACAGAAAGCCCATAACCAGAGGTGCTGTCAATCATAACAATACGAGCGTTCCCTTCTTCGACTTCCTGCCTTACCAAGGTGGCGAACTCATCTGGAGTATAGTGCAGCGGCTCTATCTGCACAATTGACAGCATTTTACGTTCAATCATGTCACGCACGGGTATGTTTATGCCCATACACCGCTTCAGCATGGTCTGCCTGCCTTCTTCAAAGGTGTAGACGACAGAGCGCTCCCCTCTGCCGGCGGCCTCTTTCATGAACTGGAGGCCCAGTGTAGTTTTACCAACGCCGGTTGGGCCACTGATGATGGTAACAGTTCCTCGCTCCAAACCACCATGGAGAAGCTCGTCCAGTTCCGGAACGCCAGAGCCGATAGGCTCAGCTACGAATTCCCTGGTATATGCCTCAGGTATAAGCCGCGGGAAGACTTCCATTCCCCTATTGCCCAGGCGCATAGACTGAGCACCGCTGCGGAAATCAGAGCCCCGGAACTTGGTCACGCTGATTGTCCGTCCGTCAGGACCGGATTCCAGACTGATAACGCCATCGCAGAGAAACTGGAGGTCATCATCGGGGGCTTCGGCACTTCCCTCACAGCTAAGGACAACGGTAGCTCCCTGTTCTGTGAGGTAGCGGGCCAGGGCAAGCATTTGCTTGCGGAACTGAAAAGCATCTGTTGAAAGGTATCTGAATTGGGTTGCCGAGTCTACAAAGACCATGGTCGGCTTAAGTTTCCCTACCTCTTCTGTTATCTTTTGGGTGATCGGCCCTCGCTCCACCTCGGCGGGTGAGAAGACATCATAGCTGCCTGCCTCGGTGAAAAATTCGGGCGTCGGTGCAAGATCCAGAAAGCTGACTCCCTTTAGGTCGAGACCAATACTCTTCGCATTCTTGCGAACCTGTGATTCTGGTTCACCCAGGGTAATGAATAGTACCTTCTCGCCGTTGCTTGTCCCAGCGGTCAAAAAATGAAGTCCCAAAGTGCTCTTGCCACTGCCAGGACCTCCCCGTACCAAATATACCTGCTGCGGCAAGAACCCCTGATTCATAATCTCATCCAGTCCCGCAACTCCCGTAGAAACACGAGCATCAGTTTTTTTCGATTCCTTTTGCTTGCGAGGCATAATGCACCTCCTTTTTCATTTTACTATGCTTTACCTGATATCCTTTCTGGAACGGATTAGGCTCAGACAAAGTCAATTCTAATAAGTTAAGTATTGCATTTCAACCTTGCCTCTCTACATGTAGTAGTCAAAATCCTGCTCACTACGAATTCGCCGATGAACCCGGAAGATATGCGCCGGGCATACGCTGGGATTCAACTCGACATAGTTGTCTGAGCCATGCCATAAATAACGGGCGCCACTTAAGAGGTCGTGAACCTGGTAGGGTCGCTGTGGATCTAGCTCCCATGGTTCTATGGGAAGATGAACCCAACCAGAGTGAGTGTAGTGCGGATTAAGGTTTACCACCACAAGTATGATATTAGATAGGTCCTCGGTGTGTTTGCTGTAGCATAGCAGCTCCTCATTGCCTACGGTATGGAACCAGAGATTCTGGTTGCTCTGGAGAGCCGGATTCTCTCGGCGTATCTGATTAACACGGGCAATGAAATCCTTCAAGCTGTCATCCCTGCTGATGTCCCAGTGCTTTGTCTCATATTTCTCCGAGTCCAGGTACTCTTCGCTGCCATGCTCTCTGGGAGTGTTCACACAGAGTTCAAATGGCGGACCATAGATGCCATAGTTGGATGCCAGTGTAGCTGCCAGTACCAGGCGTGCCATGAAAGCTGGTCTGCCGCCAGATTGCAGGTATTCGGTTAAGATATCAGGTGTGTTCGGCCACAAATTTGGCTGGTAGAACTCACGGACATCACTGTGGGTGAGCTCGGTCAAATATTGAGTTAGCTCTTCCTTGGTATTGCGCCAGGCAAAGTAAGTGTATGACTGGCTGAAGCCCAGCTTGGCCAACTGGTGCATGACCTTGGGCCGGGTGAAAGCCTCGGCAAGGAAGATAGCATCGGGACATTCCTTCTTAACCTCCGCGATG
Organism: uncultured Dehalococcoidales bacterium; assembly: GCA_964534285.1. Classification (GTDB taxonomy): domain Bacteria; phylum Chloroflexota; class Dehalococcoidia; order GIF9; family AB-539-J10; genus JADFUX01. The sequence goes on along the minus strand of CAZHQV010000050.1, from coordinate 10,839 downwards.
AGCCATTCCCAGAAACGAAAAGCCTTGGTATGGGGGTTATCCACGCGGAAAATACGCACTCCCTGCTTAATCCAGAACAGGAAAACACTCTTCAATTCCTCCCAGAGTTCGCGCCAGTGCTCAGACTCAAAATTAAGAGGGTAAATGTCCTGATATTTCTTGGGTGGGTTTTCGGCGTACTGAATCGACCCATCAGGACGCCGTACGAACCACTCCGGGTGCTCCTTGACATAAGGGTGGTCGGGGGAACACTGGATAGCGATATCTAAGGCAATTTCGATGCCGTATTCCTTTGCTCTATCTACAAGATGATGGAAGTCCTCCAGACTGCCAAGCTGGGGATGGATGGCTTTGTGTCCGCCTTCCTCGGCACCAATGGCCCACGGGGTTCCAGGGTCATCCGGGGCAGGCTTAATCGCATTGTTCTTCCCTTTGCGGAGGGTTCTGCCGATGGGGTGAATAGGTGGAAAATAGAGTACATCGAAGCCCATTTCCGCTATATACGGAAGGCGGGCTTCACAGTCCTTGAAAGTGCCGTGCCTCCCCGGTTTGTTGGCACAAGAGCGTGGGAACATCTCATACCAGGTGCTGAATCGAGCCTTCGTCCGTTCCACTGACACCACCAGTTCACGGGGATAAGTTACGGCGAACCGCCTGTCACAGTATCTATCCATGAGTCGGGATACTTCCTCACTGAGGGCTAGCTCTACCTTTTCCGACTGTGAGACTTGCGAAGATTCCAAGGTCTTCACCCACTCCTGCATTGCCCGAGTATCGGCTTTGGAAGCCTGTCCGCTTGCCTCGTCAGCAAGATTTGCTCCCACCAACAGATTCACATTTATGTCTTCCTGACCAGCCTCAATCCGCTTCTGAAAATCTTTGCGCCATGACTTGAACCTGTCAACCCAGGCTGTCACAGTGTACAGATAGTGTCCGAGCTCTGAAACCAGAAAGGAGCCCTTCCACCTGTCATTGATAGTCAATTCCATTGGAGCTCCGGCCCACTCTGGCTCTCCCTCTTTTCGATACAGGAGCATGGCTGTAATCGTATCGTGACCATCAGCAAAGATATCGGCTTCTACCTCGACTTTTTCACCGACCACGGCTTTTGCTGGGAACAGACCTCCATCAACCTCAGGTTTTACTCCAGTAATAATCACTCGTGCTCTGCCGTCTGACTGCTCCATATGTGCATCCTCGCTTTCAGTCATCGCTCGTCAATCCTCTCCACCTTTAGCAGATTGGTGGCGCCAGCCACTCCTACAGGGACACCCCCGGTAATCACTATCAAATCACCGGCCTTGGCTAGTCCCATCTGCTTAGCTAGCTTGGCTCCACTGCTGAAGAGTTCGTCTACCGTCGATACTGGACCTGTTTGGAAAGGGTACACACCCCAATGGAGTAGTAGCCTGCCAGATACCAAGTCACTGGGTGTTATCGCCAGTATAGGCACCCGCGGGCGGTATTTTGAAACTCGCCTAGCTGTACTTCCCGACTGGGTAAAGGCCACAATGGCTACTGCTCCGAGACTGTCTGCCGTATGGCAGGCACTATAGCTTATTAGCTCATCCGTCTCACGTTCAATCCACGTACTCCTTTCGGCAAGCAGGTGTGCATAGGGGAGCTTCTTCTCAGTTTCCAGAGCGATTCTGACCATGGTCCTCACCGCGTGTACCGGGTATTTGCCCACGGATGTCTCTGCAGAGAGCATGGTTGCATCAGTGCCGTCGAAGATGGCATTGGCCACATCGGTGACTTCAGCTCGCGTCGGGCGGGCAGCACTGACCATTGACTCAAGCATCTGAGTAGCCGTTATCACGGGCTTGCCAACACGGTTACACTTCTGGATGATTTCCTTCTGTATGAGTGGCACTCTCTCCAGAGGAATGTCTACGCCCAGGTCTCCGCGTGCCACCATGATGCCGTCACTGGCTGACAGAATATCATCAGAATGCTTTACCGCATGTACACGCTCAATCTTCGAGATGAGCGGTATATCTACATTGTGCTCGCTCAATACGGCCCTCACGGCAAATATGTCTTCGGCACTGCTGACGAAGGAAATAGCCAGGTAATCTGGCTTTTGCTGGACAGCGAAGGCAACATGCTCACGCAAGGCATCAGTAATGAAGGAGCCTGAAGTACGCATGCCAGGAACGACAAGCCCGCGCCCCTCAGTGAGCACACCACCCACGGTTACTCTACATTTCACTTCGTTGCCATTCTTCCCGAGCACTCTTAACTGCATGGCCCCATCATCCAGTAGGATGGTGTCGCCTATTTTCACGTCACGCGGCAGACTAGGCAAGTTGACTGGCACCGCAGCCGCATCTCCCTCAATGTCTCTAGTAGTTAGCGTCAGGAGAGCACCTTTCTTCAGGATCGCCTGATCGTCTTTGAGCCTACCAGTACGGTATTTTGGCCCCGGCAGATCCACGAGAATCGCCAACTTCATACCCAGTCGCTGGCTTATTTTTCTCATTGTGCGAATATACTGAGCATGGATATCGCGTGTTCCATGCGACAGATTGGGCCTGGCAATATTCATACCGCTCCTGATAAGACGCTCAATGACCGAGGCTGTACCAGTCGCCGGCCCTATGGTACACACTATCTTGGTTCGTCTCTTGAAGTAATCAGTCTGCTTCATACCTGAAATCTGCCTCACTGATTGGCTCATAGGTTAGTATTGCTCATACCAGCCCTCGTTTGCCGCCTCAAAATGTCCCTTGTCGCTCCCCATCTTCGTATGCCAGGGCTTTCCATACTTGTTGACTATGTCGGCCAGTTCCCTGAGCCTGGGAGCAGCGGTACTCTTGAAAAAGTTCATCCTCTCTTCCCTGGAGCGAATCTGGACTCCCTCCTGCCATAGGGCTCGCCCGGCGAGGAAGCCAGATGCCCCGGCTTTACAGGCAATTTCTACCTGCTTACTAAAGGTCTTAAAGTCAGCGCCAGCACTGAGCAGCACCCAGGGCAGTTGCGATGCCCGGTCCAACTCCTGACATAACTGCAGCAGCTTCTTCTCGTCCTGCTCAAATTCCATATCAGCGGGGAATTCCGCCTTCAATACGTCAATGGGTAGTGAGGTAATCTGGCGTGCAGTCTCAATCACCAGTTCGGGCTTTATATCGGCAAACTTCGGTGCCGACACGCCGACTTCTTCAACAGGATAGCTCACCGGCTCGACCAGGAGGGGAATATCTTCCTTGATACATTGGTCAGCAACCTTGGCAATGAGCTCCAGCTGCCGTGAAGCAATCTCTTTCAGGTCAGGACGGAAGTAGACAAGAAGCTTAACTGCTGAAGCCCCCATCCTTTTGACCTTTTCTACGCTCCAGCCGGGTAGAAGCTCAGTAATCCTGGCGGTCTTTTCGCCAGAGTATCCCGTCTTCTCCAAGCTGACTAGGAGCCCTATATGCCCCGGTAATATGCCGTCGGCAATGGCCTGTGCTGCCCCATAGACGGGATCAAGCAGAACGGCGCTGACGTAGGGTGCCACCGCCCGGCAGAGGTCGAGCTTGAAGTCAACCATGTCCTGATAGGTTACCGCATCAGGGTTTTGCTCATTGATGGCCCGTTGCAGCGCACCCCGGTGGTCAATGGCACAAATAGTCAGGAAACCATTATCGTCAGCAACCTGCTGCAGTCCTCTTAGCTTCCCGATAGATAGACTCATATCCTTGCCTCCCTTGCCAAAACGCTCTTGACTCCTTGCCGTTCTAATCAGACAACATCTTCAATAAATCTGTGAGCGCAACGTGTAGTGCTTTTTTCTTTTCCCAAGTGTCCTTAAGGGGCGTGTAGGCTATCTCTCTGTTAACCTCACCTACCATGTACCCACCTTTACCATCAATCAGCGCTTGAACGGCGGCTGCCCCCAGCCTGCTGGCAAGAACCCGGTCGCGGGCTGAGGGTGCACCGCCGCGCTGAATGTGCCCTAGAACACAGACCCTTGAGTCGAAACCTGTCTTGTCTTTCACCTCCTGGGCGATATGAAAGCTTTCGCCCGGCTGCTCTGCCTCAGCCACTACCACGATGGCGCTTCGTTTGCCTTCTTTGAAGTTCTTCTCAAGGCGATGGCTGAGTTCGTCGATGCTCAACGGGACCTCAGGAATAAGAAATTCTTCAGCACCGCCAGAAATGCCGCTCTCCAAAGCAATGAAACCGGTGTGGCGTCCCATCACTTCGACAAAGAACAGGCGGTCATGCGCTATGGCAGTATCACGAATACGGTCAATAGCTTCCAGGGCCGTGTTTACAGCAGTATCAAAGCCTATGGTGTAATCAGTGCCGTAGCAATCGTTGTCTATGGTTCCTGGTATGCCAACGACAGCAACGCCACACTCTTGCGACAGAAGGGTGCCGCCGCGAAAAGTACCATCGCCTCCAATGAGAATCAGTCCTTCGATCCCTTTGTCCTGAAGAATTCTGACAGCCTTTGCACGGCCGTCCTTCGTCCTGAACTCTTCAGAGCGCGCCGTGCCCAGTATAGTCCCTCCCTGGTGAATGATATTGGCAACAGACCTTCTATCAAGAGGTGCCATCTCCCCTCGAATCAGCCCCGCGTAGCCCCACCCTATGCCGAAAATCTCAAGGTTATTGACTAAGGCGGCACGTACTGCTGCCCTGATGCAGGCATTCATACCAGGGGCATCGCCGCCGCTGGTCAGGATACCTATGTTTTTCATGATAACCTCCACTTATGAACGGGGAGCTGCTTCATTTGCCTTTCTGTTTATTCTGCAATGCAGCTACTCCCGGTAACACCTTGCCCTCCAGAAACTCCAGCGAAGCCCCGCCGCCAGTGGGGACGTGGGACATCTTGTCCGCCAATCCCATTTCTACCACTGCCTCCGCAGCAGAACCTCCACCGCCAGTGGGGACGTGGGACATCTTGTCCGCCAATCCCATTTCTACCACTGCCTCCGCAGCAGAACCTCCACCGATGACAGTGATAACCTCTAGATCAGCCAGAACCTCTATCATGGTGTCCGTCCCATTGGCGAACTCAGCTATCTCAAATACGCCCACTGGGCCGTTACAGACTACGGGCTTACGCTTTTTGAGCTCCGTAGAGAACTCCCGCATGGTATCAGTTCCAATATCGGCAATGCTCCAGCCATCCGGTATCTTTGTAACCAGCACGGTTCCAGGAATGTCCGGTGATAGGAACGGCTGCTGTAGACCAATACCTTCACGGCGATCCCCTCTTCGTCTAAGATACCTATCCGTCTTCACGCTTCTATAGATTTCATTCATTTATTACGATTGCCAGTGCTTCTAGTCTGCTCTAATGCAAAGGCAGCAGCACCCAGTACGCCAGAGTTGCGCCCCAACTGGGCACGGGCAAAACGCACTGCCTGATAAGCCTGTTTGAATGCCCTTCGCTTAGCCTCTTCAGAAGCAGGCTCAAGCAGGATGTCTCCGATGTTGGACAAGCCTCCTCCGATAATGATTACTTCTGGATTGAAGATGTTGATTAGATTTGCCAGACCGACACCCAAGTAGTAGGCTGTCTGGGCAATAAGCTCATTAGCCAGCTTATCCCCAGCCTGTGCCGCCTCATGAATGGCCTCGGCATTTATCTTTTCTATGTTCCCATCTGCATACTTCAAGATAGATGTCGCCGCTCCCTCTTTAATCCTGTGTCTTGATTCCCTGGCCAGCGCGGTACCTGAAGCCAACGTCTCCCAACACCCCCTGTTGCCGCAGTTACACTGGGGCCCCTCATCGTCAATGACCATGTGCCCCAATTCCCCCGCCGTACCGGTCGAACCAGTGTATATCTTGCCATCGATGATTATGCCGCCTCCTATGCCGGTACTGACAGTGATATAGACAAAATTCCGGGCGCCTTTGCCCGCCCCAAAATACAGTTCTCCCACCGCCGCTGCATTGGCATCATTGATGAGGAAAGCCTCCTTACCAAGCTCTCTCTCAACAATATCGCGCAGAGGAACATCCTTCCACCCGGGTAGGTTTGGTGACGTAAACAAGATACCTGATTCCGGATTCGATAGGCCTGGCGCTCCAACCCCTACGGCAGCAAGGTCAGCGGCGGATATGTGAGCCTGCTCAAGAGCCCGGTCTACGGATTCCAGAATCGATTTCACCACGACATCCTGACCTTCTTTTGCCGGGGTGACGCTGTGATCGCGCGACAGCATGTTGCCCTGCGTGTCAGCAACCGCTGTCAGTATCTTTGTGCCCCCGAGGTCAATGCCAAGGATCTTGGTATCAGGATTGTCGCTCATTTCTAAATACTCCTACCGGACGAATTGCAGAACGCGTCTATACCAACATAGCGTCCTTGCTGACCCAACTCCTCTTCTATTTCCGGAAGCCGTTTGTACTTGGCCACTCGCTCGGAAAGCCAGGGAACACACCTTAACCTGATGGCAATACTCATAGGTCATGCAGTCTCGCTGTTCCGCCGCAAAGTCGGCGTTCATTACCTCACCAACGAAAATGATCTCTGTGCCCACATCCATCTCTCTGGCGGCTCCCGCTTCCAGATAGGAGACGGCGCTGTCAAGTACCATTGGAGTGCCACTCTCGCCTATCTTGTAGTTGATCCCATCAAATTTGTCTGTATCCCTTCTGGACTCAAAACCAAAGCGACCAATAAGGGTGAGTGAATTATCTTGGCAGAGTACAGAGGCAGAAAAGACCCTGCTTTGCTTGATGAACTTCGGGGGTTAAGTCATTTCTGTCGATGCTTTGTGCAATACTGGGGAGACCGAGGTTACCTGGAATAGCGTATTGGCAATCTGACCATTGATCCGAGCACCTTTCTTCGAGGTTACCAGATACACACCGTGGCGTAGTTTCTAAAGAGCCTTAACATCTATTCTTAAGCCTAAAAGTAGTCTCTAATTCTTGCCAATTCCACACTATATTACTTGTCGTGCAAGGGCATGTCAAGTTTCCCCTCGTCTCCTAATGAGTCTCAGCTTTCCTTTTTCAATGGGTGGAGCATTCTGCCACATCCTATAGACACCATGGATTCTCATTACGACTTGAAAGGATGTTCCAATATCATCAGCTATCCTGTGTGGTCCCATAGTGTCATTCCGGAGTTCGACGCGCAGGTCGGTTACGCGGTTTAGCTGGACGGAAGCGCTTGCTTTTCAACGTCTTGGGATGCGCTGACATTTGGGATTTCTCACCTTCTCGACCAGTTATGCCTCTGAGTAGGCGTCCTAGGATATCAGCACCAGTGATAACGCGGTTGGTAGCTCCCCAGACGAGTATAATGTCTTTGTCGATTACATCGTCCCCAGGGCCTTCCGGTTTCACCCTCAAGTGCTTGATTACCTCTCCCAATGGGGAGGTTGTATCGCTGACGATGATTGGCCGATGGCAGTATATGTACGGGTTGACTTTCCCTTGGTGGAAGAACGCAGCTCGCAAAAAACCATCTGAGTCCAGAACCAACTTAGGTTTGCCGGCGGGGTTTGCAATGATCACCCACTTTTTCCCTGAGGCTTCGACTTGCTGAAGGAAACGATCCGAAGGGGAAGCTTGGAACTTGGGGAACACAGGCATATCCTTAACAAATGGCAGGATGACTACACTCTTCGGATCCAAAGGTTCACCCTCCTCAGCTACCAGCATGTCATCCATAGCCAAGAAATTCAAGGCACCCTTCCCCTCCACATGATCGATATCAGTCTCGCTTGCCTCCATGTGTTTCTTAATAAGTTCGCGAAGGTCTCGCTCACGAAAATAGTGAATTCCTTCTGGTCCAAGCCAACGATCTAGTAGCATAGCAGTTGGTTTGGCGACAGGGTACAGGACAATCCGATATAACTTGAGAGCTGGTTCGAAAAACGATGCCATTCGCAATGCATGCCTGGAAAAGTACGCCTGTGGCATGATCTCTCCGAGAAGCGTGATGACTACGGTGGAAAACAAAAAGGCTGAAACGCCAGCTAGAACTGAATCAGAAAGAAGGGTCAGGAGCACATTGATACCTACGTTTCCCCAGAGAACTGTCGTTAGAAGAAGATTTGAGTTCTTCCTCAAAGCTAGGATTTTCACTGCGTGCGGGTTTTTCCTTGATGCTTCCACCTCTAACCGAAGTCTGCTAATGCTGAACAGCGCCAGATTGAGGCCTGAAAACATTGCAGACTGGGTAATACAGAATCCAATACCTATCCAGATTAGTGCATCCATAGGCTATGCCCCCCATAAGCCGAGACGGAGTTCTCAACACGTCTTTCCTGATCATCATTAGGGACTATTGCCGTGTGCATTCCATTTTTGCTTTCAGCAAAGAGAAACGCCTCCCTGATTGAATCAAGTGGGAATCTGCGCGAGACAAGGTCATCAATTCTTAGCAGCCCTCTGGCTAGCATATCAAGAGCTTCTCCGTTGCCATCTATCACACGCCCCAAGATGTGACGCAGCCTTATTCTGGCGTGACCATAATGGTAGGTTCGGAGGGCAGTACCCCAAATGGAGCAAACCTTCACCTTAAGGCCTACGGATGCCGGATCCAACTGAGGGTCAGGCACTTCCTTTACCTCTAGGTGCTCAATGGCCTCCAAGACGCCAACTTTCATATTGCCGCCAATGGCTTTGGGGTAAGGCATCTGCCTTAGGTGTTCTGCCAACTGCTACCGTGCCTTTCCCTGTCTGGCTACTGCTTCCATTGCCTCTTTTACCTCTTCGGGATCGCCGAGGTAGTAGCTCTGCTTGGGTTTAAAATTCTCGCCTAGCTCGTACGCTAAGGGAATGCTGGTGGGGATGTTAAGACTTAATATGTCTTGGTCGCCTATACTATCGAGGTATTTGACCAGTGCCCTCAGGCTATTGCCATGGGCCGATATCAACACTAGTTTCCCTTCCTCTATCACTGGCGCTATTGCTTCATACCAGTAAGGTAAGACTCGGTTTGACGTGTCCTTCAAACTCTCAGTTAGAGGTAGGTCTTTTGCATCAACGTCCCGATATTTGGGGTCATTTCCAGGATACCTCTCGTCTGTCCTATCCACAGCCGGTGGTTGGACATCATAGCTTCGTCGCCATATCAAGACCTGCTCCTCGCCAAATTTAGCTGCGGTATCAGACTTGTTCAAGCCTTGCAGTGCACCGTAGTATCTCTCGTTTAGCCGCCAGGAACGGAATACTGGTATCCACATCAAATCCATCACATCCAGTACAATCCACAGGGTACGTATTGCCCTCTTTAAGACCGACGTGAAGGCAACGTCAAACGTATATCCTTGCTGGTTAAGTATTTGCCCCGCTTTCTTAGCCTCGGCAATTCCCTTTTCTGACAGATCTGTATCGGTCCAGCCGCCGAACCGATTTTCTTTGTTCCATAGACTTTCACCATGTCTTAGTAGTACCAGCTTTGTCATATCGTGCCGTCCTTGAACTAAGTACACCTACTCCAGTCTAGCACATATTCAATTGATGTCATCCCACTCCATTGAGCAGCTTTGACATAGCACCTACATCACCTCTGCTCAGATGTACCCTGGCTACACGCCTTCCCCTTGATTCTAGAGCCCGCAAGTCACCCAGAGCTTGAGCATCGGCGAGCACGCCAAAGGAATATGGCCTGCCGGGTATAGGTACATCACTCTCGTGGTGAGCGGTAATGACCAAAAATAGTCCTGTGTTTGGCCCGCCCTTGTGGAGCTGTCCGGTCGAATGAAGGTAGCGCGGCCCGTAACCAAGCGTGGTTGCCATTGCGTGCTTCTCGACAATTCTGCGGCGGAAGTCTGCCACCATGCCATCCACCTCAGGAGTCTGCTGAACATAAGCCAGAACGGCCAGATAATCGCTGCTCCTTGCTTTGGATAGCAACCCGGTAAGAGACTCCATGACATCAGTTCCAGGAAGTTCTTCAGTCCTGATATATTCTTGCAGCATGGTCTCTGTTGCCTGCTTCGCTGCCTGCACGTTCGGCTGATCGAAGGGGTGAATGCCTAGAATCGCCCCTGCTACAGCAGTGGCAAACTCCCAGCGGAAGAACTCGGCCCCCAAGTCATGCTTGTCCTCCATTCCCAGCACAACCAACGGTTGTCCCGAGGCTCTTAATTCACCTATCACCGCATCAATTGCCGAGTTGTCATCTTGAGAAACACGCAAACAGACAAACAGCCGGTCATCACCGTACCGGACTGGTTCTACAAAAGGTTCACCCGCGACTGGCACGATGCCTTTCCCATCCTTGCCGGTGCTCTCTGCTACTAATTGCTCTACCCATATACCAAAGCTGCCGATTGATGGAGATGTATATAGCGCTAGTTTGTCCAGCCCCGATGAGGCTAATGTCCCCATGATGGCTCCCAGCTTGGCGCCTGGGTTTTCTGAAATTGATTTGCCCTCAGTGCATTCTTTCCGCATGCGTTCGGCACGGTCAAGCAGTGCTGCAATGTCAAGGCCGATCAGAGCCGACGGAACGAGTCCGAAGTAAGACAAAACGGAGTATCGTCCACCTATGTCAGGCGGGTTTATGAAAATGCGGCGAAACCTTTTCTGAGAGGCTAGCTCAGCAAGTGGTGTCTCAGGGTCAGTGATGGCGACAAAGTTGTTTCCCGTATTGTCTTTGCCTACCACTGATCCCACAAGGCTCTCAAAGTACAGGAACAGCGAGTTTGGCTCTATGGTAGTCCCAGACTTCGAAGAGACCAGAAACAAGGTATGGGCGGGGTCAATAGTGTCTGTAACAGCCAGTACCCTGGCCGGTAGTGTGGAGTCCAGCACGACAAGCACAGGATATCCCATTGCACTGCCGAAAGTCTGCTGCAGCACTTCCGGCCCCAGGCTGCTCCCACCCATGCCGAGTAGAACCACATGCCTAAAACCGGCTTCTCGTACTTC
>CAZHQV010000049.1:0-13355 GCA_964534285.1 uncultured Dehalococcoidales bacterium | reverse complement strand
TAAACTTCAGTTGAACGCCTAACTCTCTCAGCCTTTGGTCAGGCTCAATAAAGGTTCGCCCCACATAGCGGTTCTTGAGCAAACCCTCACAATAGGGGATACCTGAAGAGGTGGAGTAACCAATGCCTGCAGCAGTAGCTGAATCGGGAACACCCATGACTAAATCGGCATCAACAGGGTGTTCTTGGGCCAGAATTCTGCCCATAGCTTCCCTCGCCTGGTAGAGGAGCTTGCCTTGAATAATGCTGTCGGGGCGAGCGAAATAGATATATTCAAATATGCATAATGCTTTCTTATCGCTCTTTCTCTTGAAGGCCCTAAGTCCGCTGCCGTTGATCACCACGATTTCCCCGGGCTCAATGTCTCTGCAAAACTGAGCCCCTATATGATCCAAGGCGCAGCTTTCCGAGGCGATTGCCCAACCGCTATCAATAGTCCCCAAGCAAAGGGGGCGGACTCCCAGCGGGTCGCGAACTCCAATAAGCTCATCTTGAGTCATAATCACTAGAGAATAAGCTCCTTGGAGACGGCGCATCGCATATCCTATTCTCTCCCTACAGCTTTTGCCGGGGGAACCTAAGATAAGGTTGGCGATAACTTCGGAATCAGTAGAAGTGTGGAAACTATAGCCACCTTCACTAAGTTCGTCCTGCAGTGGCTTAGCATTAAGGATATTACCGTTGTGTGCTAAGGCAAGGGTGAATTCCTCTGATTTCACCAGGATGGGCTGGATATTAGCTCGCTTGCTTGATCCTGAAGTGGAATAGCGGTTGTGTCCAATCGCTATATGTCCTTTGAGTTGAGCAAGGTGGTTTTCGTTGAATGCTTGCGAGACCAGCCCCATGTTGCCGCGCATTTTCAGTCCGTTTCCCTCAGTCACAGCGATGCCTGCGCTCTCCTGCCCGCGGTGCTGAAGAGCGAAAAGACCAAAGAAGGTAAGACGCGCTACGTCTACCTCGTGGGCATAGACTCCAAAGATGCCGCAACTCTCACGCATGAAAAGTTGGCTTCCACAGGTATTATAGGCTTATTGCAAGTTTGAAGTCAATCTGGAGTCTCTACCAACAGAAGATGAGCCTGACACTGCGTAGCCTTGCCATTCGCCTCAGCAAGCCGAGCCATCCAGCTATTCTTGTCCCATCCTTCTTGCACAGAGTGCTGGGTACTGTCACGGAAAGGCTCGCTACCTGTGGTTCGCAGGCGTTCGCAATGCTGAAGTTCCTCCATGCCTGTTTCCTCAGACCAAGCCATTATTCTCTTGACTGTTGCTGAAAACCTCGACCATCGCTTTGCCATATTTGAAGCAGACATATTCGAGTTCGAAGAGGAGCCGTTTTGATACTTTGGGCTACCCATCTACTCAAGTTTGACAGTTAAGAATTCCTTTCAAAGCTAAGCCATTGAGATTCCAGCTATGGAATCGACCGTGAGAAAGGGAAAAGTTGTGAGATGATTTTGGCTCAGTCTATTGGCATTTGCTATTCATTATTCTGCTCTCCTGTTATAGGATGTTCATCCGCACCAGCATTGGCCACAACAAAGATGGTTCAAACCGTATCTACCTCCTTCTGGTTCGAGGCTATCAAGCTAACGGGAAGGTAGTAGCTAATCTAGGTCGACTGGATATCCTCCGGAGTAGCGGTGGTCTAGACTGACTCATCACTTCCCTGGCTCGGTATTCGGAGCGCTGTTGGCTTGAGGCCGAAGGCGAGGGAAATCTAGCCTGGGCTAAGTGTTATGGCCCTGTGCTTATTCTTCGTCGCCTTTGGGAGAATCTAGGATTGGACAAGCAAGTGGCTCACTTAGCACAGGACAGTCGGGTGAAGTTCCTTGTGGATGAAGCAGCTTTTGCTATGGTATTACATCGTCTTCTTGATCCAGGAGGCAAGAGGTCCACCTATCGCTGGCTTAAGACGATGTATCGTTCTGAATTTGATTCGCTGGAACTACACGATCTCTACCGGACCCTAGATTATCTGGTAGAGGGGAAGGAAAACATAGAGGAGGGATTGGTTTCTCGTAACAGAGACCTCTTCTCCCTAAATTTGGACCTGATGTTGTTTGATCCCGCCAGCATTTACTTTGAAGGACAGGGGCCAGAGGGATTGGTGGAGTATGGATATTCCAGGGAGCATCGCCCTGACCGAGTTCAGGTGATCCTGGGATTGCTCATGAGCCGGAATGGTATGCCATTAGCTCACCATATATTCCCAGGCGACACGGCTGACATCACTGCTTTCCGCTACGCCTTTGCTGACCTGAGGCGCCGTTTTCCCCCAAGGAGGGTGGTGATTATTGCTGACCGTGGAGTGGTGTCTGAGCCCCTGCTTCAGGAGTTGGAGCTTGAGAGTATGGAATGTATTGTGGGGACGCCACTGAGGAAGTGGAAAGAGGTAAGGGAAATAGTGCTTGGCCAACCGGGACGATATCATGCGGCGAAAGATAGTCTGAGGGTGAAGGAAACAAGGGTGAACGGACATCCCTACATTGTGTGTCATAATGCTGAGGAAGAGGAAAGGGATAAGAAAGAACGGGAATCTATAGTAGCACTATTGGAGGAACAGCCATCACAGGGTGGGCTATCTGGGATAGTCAAGCGTAATGGCTTGGGGCGCTACCTCAAGATAAAGGAAGCGGGGCAAGCCGAGATTGACCCGGAGAAGGTGACTGAAGAAGCTAGGTATGATGGGAAGTATGTGCTTGGGACCAATACTTCTCTCCCAGCAGAAGAGGTAGCACTGGACTACAACAGCCTATGGCAAGTGGAGCACGCCTTTCGGGAGTCAAGGAGTGGCTTAGAGGTGAGGCCGGTATACCTGCTCACTGAGACTCATGTTCGTGGCCATATTCTCGTCTGTTTCCTCGCCCTGGTGGTGGAGGCAACTCTACAGCGACTCCTCAAGGATCAAGAAACCAAAGCAAGCTACTGAGAGGTTATGGCCGACCTGGAGCAGTTCATGGCAGTACGGTTTTAAGCAAAAGGCAAAGCATGGCTATCGCGAACGGACCCTCAAGGGTTAGCCTACGAGGAGTTCCGTGCCGTGGGAGCTCGTCCACGTTCCAGAGTGCAGCCTATTCCCTCGACCCCCTAAGAAGCCCGCTGCGTTTTGTTGTGCAACGTCATTTTCCTTAGCTTTGGCTCAGCTATGAATGCTGTTAAACTCAAACCAGAGGACTTGAAGTCGAGGAAGATATTCTGCCAGTTGAACCTGGCCAGAGTAAACAAAGTAAATGAAGAGAGGGAGCACATCGGTTTCGCAAAAGTGACCTTTGGTGGGCCTCAGTGGCCAGAACAAAGGACTTTTGCCCTGGCTTTTGTTCTGGCCACTGAGCAGATGAAGGCCACCTCTCCTTCCGGTGAAGAAGATTGAACCTCTGTCTCAGTCGGGACTGCTGGACAAGCTGAGCATATGTGCGGATGCCCAGCCTTTCTATTCTCGATTACACATTTCAGGCTATTGTCGATTATGGGGTGATGGTCTCCTATCTCGCTTCATGAGGACAAGCCCCTTCATCATTTTGAATGGGTTTCTCTCTATTGAGAACTTATCAATGGAAGCATTCTTTGCCAAAGCTACAGGACCCGATTTGGCTAGGAGATTCGCCCGGCGAGGCAGGGACGCCATCCTCTGGAGTCTTCTCCCTCCTCTGGGTGCCCTATCCGTCGTGCTTATTTGTTCCACCGGTCCATTTCTGCTTCCCTATGGCACTTCCGCCATACACCGAGGTCCCTATGTTGGCAGTCCCGCAATTTGAAAAGACGCAACCGATTTGTGGTGACGGCTCAACTATGCTAGTTTTTGTTCACAGGTTATACTCTCCTGTGATTGCCATTATGATACTCTAAGATGAAACATAATTTTGATGTAGCGGTAATTGGTGCTGGTCCGGCCGGGGCAACACTGGCCTATGAACTTGCTCAGAAAGGTATGGAGGTGCTGCTACTCGAGAAGGAGAAATTTCCCCGCTACAAGCGCTGCGCAGGAGGCATTTCCGCCAGAGCAGCCGAGCTTCTCGACTACGATATTTCTTCAGTGGTTGAGGACGGAATCCACGACGTCAAGTTCGCCTATCATTCGGGGAAGCCTTGGGTAGGACATGATGATCAGGTCCTGCTCTACACGGTAATGAGGGACAGGTTTGACGCCCTCTTGGTGAACAGGGCTGAGCGGGCAGGTGCAGTCTTCATTGACAAGCAGAAGGTGACTGATGTAGACATGAGCGGTGATAGAGTGAAAGTGTCAGCTGCGGATAATGCCTTTCTCGCAAGGTTTGTGGCTGGGGCTGACGGTGTCTACAGTTCGGTGGCCAGACATCTCGGGATCAAGCGCAGCACCGACTATGTTGCCGCTATTGGGGCAGAGTTGGTTGGCCCGCGAGAAGATATGGCCAGATGGAATGGGCAAGTGTGTATGGACTTCGGCTATGTTAGCGGGGGTTATGCCTGGGTGTTTCCCAAGACTGACCATATCTCCGTAGGGGTTGGGTGCAGCGCTTCCAGGGCTAAGAGCCTGAGACGGGCCTACGGTAGTTTCATACGCTCACTACATATCGACCACTATACAACTGCCAGATGCGGGAGCTGGTTGATACCTACATGGCGAGGCGATAGCATGCTGTGGCAAAGTAGAGCTTTGCTGCTTGGGGATGCAGCCGGATTGGTCGATCCGCTGACAGGTGAAGGCATCTATGATGCCGTCCTTAGTGCCCGCCTTGCAGCCTCAGTGCTGGAGGACTGCCTCACGTGTGGCAGGGAATCCCTGGAGCAGTATCAGCGGGTGGTCGAGGAACAGATTCTGTCAGAACTGAATGCGGCGCGCACATTGTCACGAGCGTTGGCTTGCTTCCCGCGGTTGGCATTCAGAGTGTTGACAACGGATGCAAGAGTGTGGGGTGCAGGTAGAGCCCTGTTCCATGATAGAACCAAGTATGCTAGCATAGCCAAGGCAATAAAAGATAGAAAGGGGAAACTGCAACTCATTATACGTGCACTTGGTCTTCTGTCTCGCTTGAAAGGACGATGAAAAGGCGCTATCGCGAGTTAGGATTGGGCCTGCTGCTGGGGGGAGTGGGTCTCGTGCCAACGGCGTACCTGCTATTGAATTCTATCCCGATAATCGCACTAGGGATAGCTTTGCTCATACTGGGCGCGGTTTGCCTGGCACTGGCAAGAACTAGGCCGCGCATTTCCCCTGAAGTGAGTAGTCTTCTTCTGGAAACTGGCGTAGAGAACCTGAATTCTCTACTTGAGGAACTGGGGCTGAGATCTAAGGGAATCTACCTACCGTCCTCCCTATGCCTGGGGAAACCCAGGGCGATCATACCTCTCCATACCAACTCTCGTGTTCCCAACCTGAATATGCCACTGAAGGAAAGGCTCATAGTATCGTGGGGGGTGCAGCCCGAAGACCTGGGAATAATGGTCACCACCGCGGGTTCAAGTGCCCGTGATATGCTGGAGAGCAAGCCGGGAGAAAGTGTAGAAGAAATAGCCACTGCTCTTACCACCGTTCTCGTGGGTAATCTCGACCTGGCCAGTGGCGTCAAGGTTAGCCTGAAGGATACCACGGCGGAGGTGAAGGTATCCCATCCCCGGCTGAGCGAGAGTAGAAACTCCTGGGTTCAGCAGAGCCTGGGGACTCCTGTAGCCTCCATAGTCGCGGCGCTCGTTGCCGAAGCTCTGGACAAGCCCGTGGTAATCGAGTCAGAGACGTTAAGGTCGAAGGAGCACCTCGTTAGTCTGGAGATTTGTGGGGTTCCTAAGCAGGAATGGAAATCTATGACCGTTACATCATTATCCTAGCCAGCTTGTTGCTGGCTACAACTGTCATCTTCGCATTCGTTGGGGAGACTCGCCTGGACCTCTGTTTTTCCGTATATCTTATAGAGGCTCTGGTCGTGACCGAGCTGTCTATTTACCTCAATCCCAAGGCGAAGAGGGGGCTCAACCACGTTAACTACATACTGTTCGCCGGATTCGCATTCATCGTGGCTGCCAAGGTGGTGGAGATAATCTGGGCCATCAATATCACAGACACACTTCTGGTCATGATTGAGGCGAAGGTGCCACAAGTCCTCGGGGCGTGAAGCTAGTTGTGAAGCGGCTGACGTTAATCCTGGTTATTGTAGTATTGATAGGCTCGGCCTTCGGTGGCTCAGTCGCCAGTGGAGTGACTCACATACCCCATGAGAATCCAGCTACCGCTCGAACTGATTTCAACCTCGCCGTCTGTGTGCTTCACTACGCTGAAATATTTGATCTGGTGGCGGACAGGCAATATCCCACGGCGCTCACATTGCTGGAGGAGCTGAACTTGGACTTTGTCCACCTTCCCGAGGAGCTGATCTTCATCATGAACACATACAGCGCCCTGAGCACTGAATTGACCAATACCCTTGACGAGCTGCATAACACACTTGACAGGTGCGAGTGGTTGCTGTCCCAGAATAAGCCAGACGAAGCTCTTGTCGAGCTTGATGGGGCAAGAAGGCTCATTACTGAAGCAACAGCGCTTATCCATGATATAGACCGAGCCACGCAAGAACTCTTCCAAACCCTGGCAGCCTTCGCCTTGCCCCAGGATGCGGAAGCGTTAAACGTGGCCAAGGCTAGGCTGGAAAGCGCGCTGGAAAGGCTTGCCGAACTCGAAGCCTGGTATAGGGATTATGTGCAGACCCTTGAAGCTGAGGCGACTGGGGAACAAACATTGCTCGTTACCGAACTGACCCTGGATATTAGCCCGACACAGGTATGGGTAGGGGACCAGATTACCCTGTCTGGCCTGCTCAGGTCCACAGAAGGCCCCCTTGGCGGTAGGCAAGTCTCCATATTTCTGGAGGGAGACCTCTTCTGTTCTGCTACTACCCTTGGTGATGGCACATACGAAACCAGTCTTGCGCTACCCTACCGGTACATGCCGCTGATGATAGTTCAGGCTTCCTACCTGCCCGCTGGTGACGACAAGAAGACTTTCACCGCGGCATCAAGTGAAATCAGGGAAATAAGTGTTCTTTTCAATGTCACGAACATTAAGATGGCGATTCCTGACGAGGCATACCCGGGTTGGACGACGAGGATAAGCGGCCAGTTAAGCTCACAGGGGGCTACAGGGGGACGTAATGTGGATGTGCTGGTGGATGGGGAAGTCCTTTTCTCGGCATCCACCGGCAGCAGTGGCTTTTTCCAGCATGATGTGACACTTGACGGGGATGCTCCACTGGGTGAGCGAATGCTGAGGGCTATCGTGGGCCCAGATAATGAATCACGCTCGGCAGGCACGTCGGCTGATGGTATTCTCAGCGTGATGAAGGTGACTCCAGAGCTGGAGGTCGAGGTTCCCCGGTTTGTCATTCTGCCCCAAGGCATCGAATGGACAGGGCAGGTGTGGCCTCCCCTCCGCACCCAGACATGGGTTGACATCAGAGGAAGCGTGACCTCCACGCTTCCTCTGGAAGGCGCTGCACTGACAGTGGGAATGGCGCAAGCTTCTGCCGCTGGCACTGTGGATGCAGGAGACTTCGAATCCCGGGTAGCTTTGCCTTATAGCTTTGGTACCGTCGGTTCTGAACACATGGAGGTGAAAGTCGTTCCCAGTGAGCCATGGTACCATCCTGCAGCACAGACAGTACAAACATTTGTCATCAATCTGTTCTACTTGGCGATTGCGGTGGCAGGACTGGTCTTGGCAGTGCTCATAGTGCCTGCCAGGATTCTGGGGATGGCTCGCCGAAGGAAGGGCGTTTCGACGCCTGCTGAGAAGTCAGCTATGGGAAGAGCGTTGGGCAAGGCATGGCTTCCAGAAATGAAGCCAGCAGCGGGAGACTACAGGAGCATGATCCTGCAAGCATACTACATGGTGGCAGCCGCTGTGCAGAGGGTAGCCAGCGTGTTTCTGGAACCGCACATGACGCTGCGGGAGTTCTTCTCTAAGGTGGCTAGCCCCAAAAGCAGATTTGGCCAGCTTTTCCACAAGCTGACCGGGCTCGCAGAGGAGGCTCTGTATTCCAGTCACGTCCTGGGGAGTGCCCAAGCTTCACTGGCTCAAGATCTGCGCCTGCAGCTGAGAAGGACATGGCTGATGTTGCACCGTGGGCCTCATACCGAGAAGAGTGCTGCGCCGGAGGAGAAATATGACACGCCGTAGGCTGCTGCTGCAGATCGGGCTGGTGCTGATCATTCTGGGAGTGCTCGTGTGGCTCTATCCCAGCAACAGCGATTTTAAAGCTGGGAATCCGCAGTGGAATGGCACTGCTGACTTTCTGGAGGAGGTTCAAACGCAGCTCCTGAATTCCCTCGAGGGGCTACCACCCATGGCTCAGGGGACAAGCCTGATACTTATTCCGTACACCGAATTATCCGCTGACGACCTGCAAAGGATCGGGGACTATGTTGACTCAGGTGGCAGGCTCATTCTGATGGACGATTTTGGCTTCGGCAATGAGGTGCTGGAATACCTTGGTGTTGATTTGCGCTTTACCGGCGACCAGATGCTGGATCCATTGTTCAACTACAAGAATACGAATTTCCCCAAGGTAATTGACTTCGTTGATAGCGATGCCACCAGTGAGGTGGACGGTCTGGTGTTTAACCATGCCACCAGCCTGGCGGATGCGTTACCGGCACAGGTCGTGGCGTGGTCATCATATTTCAGCTTTCTAGATGAGAATCAGAACAGTAAGTGGGATGCGGGAGAGCCAAAGGGGCACATGCCGGTGGTGGCTGAATTCGCCATCGGGGAAGGGAGTCTCATTGTTGTCGCCGATCCCAGCATATTGATTAGTAGCATGCTTGGGATGGAGGATAACCGGCAACTGCTGGAGAATATGATCGAGGGGCAAGTGTATTTGGACCAATCACATCTTCCTGATGCTGCGCTGGACGAAGCAAAGGTTGTGCTGCATTCAGGCCGCAGCACCATGGCTTCCGTCTGGGGGCTATTGGGATTGACATTACTGGTGTTGGTCCTAGGATTAAAACCTATATGGGAAAGGAGAGGGAAGAAGAATGACCACTGACCTAGGTTCTGTACTGAGAAGAATTCTGGACGAGGTTTCCAAGGTAGTCGTGGGCAAAGCAGATATCAAGGAGTTGCTGCTAGTAACCTTGATGAGTCGTGGGCATCTGCTCATCGAGGGATATCCGGGGACGGCGAAAACCACTGTGGCTAGGGTATTCTCGCAGGCCATTGGAGGCGAGTTCAAGAGAATCCAGTTTACGCCCGATATGTTGCCAGCAGATGTAACTGGGTTCTACATGTACTTGCCTGATGGCAGTTCGAGGTTCATATCTGGTCCGGTCTTTGCCAATGTGCTGCTTGCCGACGAGCTAAACCGAGCGACACCTAGAACCCAGGCAGCCTTGGTCGAGGCTATGGAGGAGAACCAGGTTACCATCGAAGGGATAACACATCAATTGCCTTTCCCTTCGATGGTTGTTGCCTGCCAGTTGCCGTATGGAGGTGCAGGCACTTACCCCTTGACTGAAGTACAGAGTGACCGTTTCTTGCTTCGAGCGTGGAGTGCGTATCCCCCGCAGGAGGACGAACAGACAATAATTGATAGCATTGACCGCATAGAGACGGTGAGGGTTGAGGCGGTGACAGAGCCTCAAGAGATCCTGGAGCTTCAGGAGGCAGTGCGGGCTATTCATGTTTCCCCGAAGGTCGATGAATACATTGTGTCTCTGGTAAGGAGCGTGAGGGAGAATCCTGACGTCCTGGCGGGACCAAGTCCGAGAGCAAGCATTGCCCTTCATAAGGCCTCCAGGGCACTGGCATTCCTTGAAGGGAGAGACTATGTCATACCCGACGATGTGAAGAAGCTCTTTCTCCCCGCTCTGGAGCATCGCATGAGGGCTAAGCCTGAGGCTGAGATGGAGGGGGTAACGCCATGGAACATTATAGAGAAAGTACTGAAAGAGACTCCCGTGCCGAAGCAACTGGAAGCTACAGAGTAGGAAACGGGAATGCGAAAAGCCAGAGAGCAATTCAAATTTGAACCGCCTTTGTGATTTTCGGCATTGCCGAAGGTTTGGATAGTCAAAGTTGGAATTTGAAGCTTTTGGGGGTGTGAGATAGTCAGAAAGCTTTCCAGAGTCTATCCCCTTCTCGCTTTGCTGGCAGCTACTCATTTCTCACCGCTGCCTCAATCGGGCATAGCTATAGCGTTGTTTCTATTGGGGCTATTCTTCTGCTTGAGGCCACATCCTCGCTTGGATGTTGTCTATTCGCTGTGCTATTTCTTTGCCATACCTCTATTGTTTCAGCCTGACCTACAGGTCTTTTCGGTTCTACTAGTCATTCCCATCTTGCCTCTGATAGGTTTCAGCCTCCAAGAGAATGCTTTGAGCCAGGATATGGTGATGTCAGCTGGAGGAATGAGGTTGAGCCTCACTGCAAAATCTGTGTTGTCTGGTTTGGGAGCAGTGACTATCCTCTGTCTCCTCCTTGGGAACTGGATCTTGGCTCTCGTTGGATGCATAGGACTTCTTTTCATCGCTGGCATGCTGCTTCCCATCTGGAGAAATGTAGGCAGTGCTCCACTGGCGGTAGAGCAAGCGGAGGTTCGGCTGGTTGCTGGGACAACAGGTGAAGTAGTAGCTAGGCTTACCAGCAGGGCCAGAAGCGCGCTGCATGTGTCAATTAGCTCCAGCTATCCTTGGATTCACCCCGCCGTCAAGAAGTTTGTCAATCTTACCAAGGACGAAGAGCTAAGGCTTAAGTTGGCTCCCCTGTTATCAGGGCCTTCGGAGCCAGAGCTGAGGCTTACATCTGTCGATTCGCACGGGCTGGTCCAGGTGGGACAACAAATCAAGCCAGTCAGGCTCTATGTTATCCCTCGTGCCAGGTATGCTGAATGGCTTGCCCGCAAGTATCTCGAGGAGACAGCGTCACCGACTGGAGCTACATATTCTGCCTTCTCTCCGATCCCGACGGGTAGTATGCCCAGAGGAAATGTAGAGTACTGTGATAGCCGCTACTATCAGCCTGGAGATCGTCTGAAGGACATCGACTGGAAGCACACGGCGAAACTGCAAAGGCTTGTCGTCAAGGAATACGCGGATGAATCAAGGCAAATGGCAGTAATTGTGGTGAACCTGGCTGCAGCAGACGCTGAACAGGCGGATACGCTGGTCTACTATCTCATTACCTCTGCCCTGACCCTGGCCACTGGAACTATATCAACCGCCGTAGCAGCATATGATGAGGTGCAGGTGCGGGCAGCGACTGCGCCTTTGGCGCCCAGGGAGCTGGTCCAGAAAGCACTGCAGCTGGGGCAAGAAGTGGTGTTGGTCATGCCTCTAGAACGATATATCCAGCCTCCTGATATCAGGCAGCTACGTATTTCGCTAGGTCAACTGAAGGATACAAATCTAGAGGCCGGGAGGAAGTTAAGGGAAATTCTTGACTTTGAGAGAAAGGCAATAGAGGAAGGAGCGAAGGAACATCCGATGAGAGAAGCGCTGAACCGCGTCCTGGCTCATACCCTGCCCCCGGTAACAGTAACAGTCATATCTTCCTGGGATCATGATAGCGAGGCTCTATCGGTCGTGCTGGAGGAGCTGGCAAGAAAAGGCTGTGGTGCCGCGTTAATCAATATTAACGAGAAGAAATAGAGAAGGCAGAGATGTTGGTGCAGGGTGTACGGTGCAAAGCAGTGCTGGTCTCGGGACACGGCGGAATATGCCCACGTCAAAGAAGCAGCAGGAACTGGCTTCTTGTCTTCTCTGGCATATTCACACATCTCATCTTCAGCGCAGGTGATTTACTTCTGAGATTCTTCTCAGGCCGCCGTATGGCTGGGATTTGAGAGGGGAGGAGATTTGGTGACTATGTTGATGAGTGCGCTTCTCGCGCCCTGGTGAGCGATCCGCTTGTTGTAAAACAGCGTGTCGGCACAGTCATATTAGGTGCCTTTGACTGTAGCCAGTGGCGTCGAGATAGTGTTTCTTTTCCTGTGACGGTCAAGGGGGACTAGGTGGCTTTAAGGTATTTGTTGCACGTTTCTATAGCTGTCCTGACCTTGGTGTTTCTTCACAGTCTTGTTCCTCCATCGCCAGCCTCAGGCTTCACAGTGGATCCCTACAGCTATTTTGAAGTCGACTATGATGTCAGCCTCAGCGACGCCGAAGTGGACATAGGGGAGACATTTGATCTTGTTGTCTGGGGACACGCCAAGTGCATCAAAGATCTACCGTTTGGGATAGAGGAGGCCAAAGTCGTCGTGGATTTCGTGGCTCGCCACAAGGAAACGGGTAGAACCGAAATGTTGCGGGCGGGCTACAGCACCGGCATCAGCCAGTTTCCTGATTGGGAAGGTGATGAATACACGGTTGACGAAAGAGTGACATTGACTTTCCCCAAGGGGAGTAGCTATGGGGGCTATGAGGTCATTGCCCAGCTAGTTCACGCTGAAGTCGACGGGGAGGACGTTACCGCACTTGTCCCTGAATCTTATGACTCGTTTGTTGTTGGGGAAATATCGTGCGTAGGGGATTCTACCCCATCACCTCCTTCTTTGCTTTCCTGGCTATACCAGCACTGGCTGGTCGTTGCCGCAGTGATGTATTGGATTGTCTTTCTCTAGTGAAAAAAGGCTGGATGTGTTAACGTTTGCATGTTGGCAGTAAATGACAACAAGGGGCAGTCTTTCCTTCGAATGTCTTGCAAGGGATGTTGAATAGGTTAGAAACCTAGATTCTCCATATCAAACTCGGCCCATATGCAGGCTCCTGTGGCAAGATAGCTTCAGAAGCCGCCTGTGTAGCTTCATCGGAGGGGGCTGAGTGAAGGAAGCCAACGGGTGAAAAGAGCCAGGAGGCACCGAAAGTTCAATTCGATAAGCGGCTGAGGCTGGAGTTCCATGGAGTCAGGCTTATCGCGGATGCAGAGCTGTACAAACGGCTCAGCAAACCAGTGCTCTCGTCCAGCTAGTTGGGTGAGACCTGAGAATTCAATCAGACATCTGACCCAAGACTAGTGTGCTACCATCCGTGGGACCAAAAAGCTACCATGGCAGGATAAAAGTCCTATTGCTTTTTTCGGCCGAAAGGTATATCGTCAACGAACAATCAGTTCTCGTACTAGCGACTAGCAGTATTCTGTGGCAAGGTAAAGACAGCGACCAAACCAGAAAGAAACGACAGCAAATGATTTCAGGGGAGGCAATGATGGGCAGCGAGAGCGCTGTCACCGGTCATGTGAAGGACCACGACCGGGTGCTATGGGTGTATGATTGGTGCCAAGAGCCATTAGGGATGAGGACTACCTCGTTGTCAGTTGAAATGGGAAATCCAAACAGAAAATGGAAACAAAAACAGACTGAAGTCTAAGGTGACAGGGATTCCAGAGAGGATG
>CAZHQV010000048.1:0-13468 GCA_964534285.1 uncultured Dehalococcoidales bacterium | reverse complement strand
TATAGTGTTCCATGGTCTCCTCAAACGCCTCTGACTTGTTCAAGACATCTTCAGGGTTGAAGAGCCTGAGGTCCACAATGTCCCCCTCTACCACTAGGGAGGGGACGTTTAGATTTCGCATTAGCATATCCTGGATATAGTTCAAATGCACGCTTGCGCTGCGGCAAGTAAGCAGAGTATGAAGGAATGCTCCATCAATTTTGTACTCCCTGGCATAATCTAAGTACGCGTAGGCGAAGGCGAAGTATTCCCCCTCTTGGAGCGCCCTGGAATGACGGGCGGCGTACCACTGATAGTTGAATCTGGCAATGCGCTCCAACGGGTCGCTGATTCCCCTCATGTCCAGAGGTATAGGTGGGTGGTAGTTCCAGCTCTCCATCACGAAGTTCCAACCCCTCTCGGCCAACTTGTCGAAGAACCCCAAACTATGCCATGGTGGAAGCTCAGCAAAGATAATTCGGTACTTCTCATCAAGGATAGCAGATATCTTATTATCAACTCTATATTTGACTTCGTCATATGTCTTCCGATAGAGCTCCAGCAGCTCTTTGAGATTCCCCGACGGGAAGAGTGCGCCGGTCATGCCTGTCCAGAAGTCTCTGGAGTGCATAGGACCCGGTTTTGCCTTGCGCAGCTCGTTTGCCTCATGCCATATCCGGCACATTTCCTCTACATCTCGCTGTGCCTCATATAATCTATCCCAATCCATCTTCTTGCCCAATAGCCGTTCCAGAAAGGCAACGAACTCCCTTAACCCCTCGACCATGAAGCTAATATTATGCTCGTGAACACCCTCCGTTGCCTCTTCCTCGATCCCGGGATGGGGCAACTCAAGAACCCATACTGGCACATCCATGTAGCGTCCCAGCGCCTGGAACCACTTGTACCTGGCATCGCACGCAATACCAGAGCTCAACAGCAATGTAGGTTTGGGCATCCCACCCATGGGCGCCTCAGGAGGTATTTCGCCTCCCAGGTCCTTCATCATCCTAGCGCTGTAGCCTAAAGTGTTGCGGGCATAGCCACACAGGTGACTGGGGAAGCCCTCGGCATCGGCGCGATTCAAGTAAGCTTCTGCAGCTCCTGTGGCAGCACAAACCGGCCCATAGTTCTCGGGGTACATAGTTTCTATACCCATAACATTGAGGATAGCTTCCGGCAACCACCAGTTAACCATGGACCAAGCAGTAGGTTTCCCCGCCTTCATAGCCTCGGAGCTTCTCTTGTACCTTTCGTCAACTAGGGCCCGCAAGGGATATATTGATTGCAGCCTGTTGATTGCCTTCTTCTTTTCTGTAGCCATAATCTAGTCACCCCCCTAATTATGCTAACGGTCCATTCTATCACGACAACGCAGCGCAAAACAGCGTTAATTTTATTCGTCTTATGCCTGAACCAAGGCGGAGAGCCTATCCAAAGCCGTCGCCAGTCGCTTGAGACATTTCCCTTTGCCCAGGACTGCCATGGTTTGAAACAGCGGTGGTGCTGCACTTCGCCCAGTGATGGCCACTCGGAGCAATCCAAAGAACTTCCCCGTGCTCAGATCTAGTTCTGTAGCCAGTGGGCGAAGCACGTCCTCGAGTGATTTAGCATCCCAGACTTCTAGTGACTCCAGCCTTTTCACAGGGGTCTCAATACCTTTGATGGCTGCCGTAGAGCTCAAGCCCCCGCTCAAGAGCAAGCTGGTCTCATATTGCACTTCATCGAGGAAGAAGAGGTCCGCAAGGTGAGGCACATCACCCAAAGTCTTGGCACGTTCTTGGATAAGGGACATAACCTGGCGGGTATAATCGCTGTCCAAGGGGCGCCTTATAGCAAGTGGCAAATCCCTATCCAAGAATGGAGTCGCTTGTCGGACGAATTCATCCTGGCTCAGTTGGCGCAGGTAGACTCCATTCATCCATTCCAACTTGTCCCTATTGAAGACGGCCGAGGTCTTGCTTATCCTCTCTAGAGAGAAGTTCTCTACTAATTCTTTCCGAGTTAATAGCTCAGTTCTATCATCGAGCGACCAGCCAAGCAATGCCAGGAAGTTAATCATCGCCTCGGGGAGATAACCTCGCTCCCGGTATTCAATGATATTGCTGGCCCCATGCCTCTTTGAAAGCTTGGACCGATCAGGCCCCAGTATCATTGGTAAATGGGCGAAATGTGGAGCCTGCCAATTCAGAGCTTGGTAGATTAGCATATGGCGAGGAGTGCTCGAAAGCCATTCGTCAGCCCTGAGGACGTGTGAAATAGCCATCAGGTGGTCATCCACTACATTGGCTAAATGATATGTAGGGTAGCCATCAGACTTTAGCAACACGAAATCATCCAGCGTGCTATTTTGGAAACTTACCCTGCCACGAATTAAGTCCTGGAAACTTGTCTCCCCGTCGAGCGGCGTTTTGAAGCGAACGACAGGAGTGATAGCTTGGGCCTTTAGCTGATCTTTCTGCTGCTGCATTAGACTTCGGCACCGGCCATCATACTTTGGCGGCTGTTTACGCTTCATTTGCTCTTCTCGCATTGCCTCAAGCCGCTCTGGGGAACAGTAGCATAGGTAAGCATGATCTTCTCTAAGCAGTCTGTCAGCAACTTCGCGGTAGATATCGAGGCGCTCCGACTGGAAGTAGGGACTCTCGTCCCAATCCAGTTCGAGCCACCTCAAGCTATCCAGTATCATCTCCACTGCCCCCTCTACTTTGCGGGCAACATCGGTATCTTCAATGCGCAGAATGAACCTACCACCGTAGCGGCGAGCGAAGAGCCAGTTAAACAGGGCAGTCCTAATGTTGCCCAAATGTGGATATCCAGTGGGGCTGGGTGCGAAGCGAACTCTAACCGGTGTTTCTAACTCAGGTCCAGACTCTGGCATATTAGCGTTTGCCACTGCCTTGCTTGGAAAGGACTCGCTGTAGACCCCTCAACTGCTCCAAGTGTTCCCTAAGTCTCTGGACGAGTTGCTCAGCTTGATTGAGCGCATCTTCAGTGTCTTCCATCTCTTCGGCTATCCTGAACAATGCTTGGCTCCTCTGTTGCGCTAAGTCAGCTTCGAATTCAACCAAATCCTCCGACGTGGTCTCGCCCATCAACTGGGACAGAAAGCCGCTTTCTCTTTGGGTTTGTTCCCTATACAATTCTCCGAAAGACTTCAAGTTACTCATTCCTTCCTTTCTATGTTGTGTTGAGAATCTACCATATCTTCACATCATGGGCAAGCCTCTCCCGCGCTTTGAGCCAAGGATTGTAAGGCCTGCTTCAAGTCTCGAGGCAGGGGGCACGTAAATTGCTGATACGTTCCGCTACTTGGCAGGTAAAAGCCAAGACGATACGCGTGGATAAACTGCCTGCCAATGTGGGGCGACTTCCCTCCATAAACCGCATCACCAGCCACCGGATGACCTATTGCTGACAGGTGGACTCTGATCTGATGTGTCCTCCCCGTCTCAGGACTGACCTCCAGGAAGCTGTGATCGCCCAAATATTCTCTAACCCTGTATTTAGTGCTGGCTTCCCTCCCACCTTCCACTATTGCCATTCTCTTCCTGTTGCGGGGGTCCCGCCCAACAGGCGCCTCGATTTTTCCTTCGTGAGGAAATAGCTTGCCGTTAACCAAGACCAGGTAGCCTTTAGTCACAGCATGACTCTTGAATTGATCGATCAGATATTGTCGGGCGTCATCGTTCTTGGCAACGACCATGAGCCCCGACGTTTCCTTGTCCAGTCGATGGACTATACCCGGGCGTGAAGAGTCATCTCTCGTTACTATGTTTGAACAGTGAGCCAGAATGGCGTTAACCAAAGTATGGTTGGGATGTCCGGGGGCAGGATGAACTGTCAATCCCGCAGATTTGTCTACGACCAGAATATCCTCGTCTTCATATGCGATAGTCAGCGGAATTGCTTCAGGCGCAGGAAGTGAGGCCGCAGTAGGTAGCTCAACTGTTATGCTATCCCTAGCATTCAATCTCTGACTTGCCCTTGCTTTCCGCCCGTTAACCAAGATATGCCCTTGCTCAATAAGTCTTTGTATGTAAGAGCGGGAGAATTGGGGAAACGTTTGGGTTACATACTTATCAAGGCGAGTAACAGGAACAGCGAAACCAACTTGAAGCGTCCTAATTCTTGATTCCGCGCTCATGCTCATACATCTTCCTGAACAATCCAGACCGGTATAGCGAATAAGCGAGAGTGCAAATTCCCACGACGATGGCTGCATCGGCAACATTGAAAGCTGGCCAATGTACATTGCCCCACAGGCGAACGTCAATGAAGTCGATAACGTAGCCCAAGTGAAGCCGGTCTATTAGATTGCCTACAGCCCCCCCCAAGATCAAGCCCAGGGAGGCACTAGTCAGAGCACTAGCTGAGCCCAGGTAACGCAGAAACAGGATGATGCCAGTGAGGCTGACTATGGTAATGATAATGAGAAGAAAGGTCTGATTAGGAAACAAACCGAAAGCAGAGCCTGTGTTTGTCGTATAAGTCAGTCGGAGGAAGCCTATTTCTGGCAGCGATTCCCCTGGCGTTAGATTATCCCTAATCCATAGTTTGCTCAGTTGATCAAGGGTAACCACCAAGGTGGCGACAATTAGAGACAATCTGAGTCGCTTTCTATCTTGCCCCCTTTGCATTCTTTGCATGCCGTGCTTTGCAGCTTAGGCATAGATTTGCCTGAGGCAATGCTTCAAGTCGAGCTAGCTCTATTGGCTGCCCACAGGAATCACAGAGTCCATAGGTCCCGGCCTCATATTTTTCCAGGGCGTGGTCTATTTCGCCAACTGTATCTGTCAGTCTCTTCTCCAGACTCAGTCTTTTCTCCAGTTCGAAGAATTCACTCGCCTCTTCTTCCCTTTTGCCGAAGGGACTGCCCTCTCTTCTTTCACCAGGAACTTGTCCAGCTTTCAGTTGCTTCAGCCTCTCCAAGGTTTGCGTTTTCTCTTTCTTCAAGCGCTCGTAAAGCTCAGAAAAGTCAGCCACTTTACCGCCCTCCGTTACATTTAAGCTATTCTAAGCTATCCTAGACTTTGAGGCAAATTCGATCCCTGGGTCACCGAAGGTTCCCAGCCAGTGAATGCTGGTTAAGGCCTACAGCCTGCAGTTGGTTTTGAATTCCGGGAAACTACACATCACGCGACCTAACTTGATCAGTTTCTTGGTCCTAACGTACTCCTCCACTTCAGCGAGAATCTGTTTCTCCTCCCGATTCAGCTCCTGTTCTATATGAACGTCCTGATTTGGCAACCCTGGTCTTCACCTGAGTGAAGACACGCAAGTTGCCAAAGCTGCTAATCAGTGCGCCTCCTCTCACAGCACAGTCTGGAGACTCCCGAATAGATAGGCTATTAACAATCTCACTGAGCTTCAACTTATCCAAAATCACCACCCTGGTTCCCGTGTGGACTTGCGCGCTGTTGTCCTGCCTTGCAGACTCAGATCTACACTTCTCGGAATTCGCCTTCTACTGTGCCTTCGCCTCCTTGCCCTCCTTCGCCTCCTTCGCCTCCTTCGCCTCTTTGCCCTCCCTCGCCAGGTAGTGGCTGTCCTGGTTGCTGGTAGACTGATGCCCCTACCTTCTGCATAGCCTGTGATAGCTCTTGCATGGAGCTACGAATCGAGTTCACATCCTCCCCCTGAAGTGCGGTGCGCACATTGGCTATCTTCCCTTCCATTTCTTGCTTCACATCAGCGGGTATCTTGTCTGCATAATCTTGAAGCGTTTTCTCCGCGGTATAAGCCAGGCTATCGGCAGAATTGCGCAATTCTACCTGCTCTTTACGCTTGGCGTCCTCGGCGGCGTAGCCCTCCGCATCTCGTTTCATCTTCTCCACCTCCTCCTTGCTAAGCCCGCTGGAGGCAGTGATGGTGATCTTCTGCTCCTTGCCCGTGCCCTTGTCACGAGCGCTAACGTTAAGAATGCCATTGGCATCGATATCAAAGGTTACTTCAATCTGAGGCATTCCTCGTGGTGCGGGCAAAATGCCATCAAGCATGAATCGCCCCAATGTCCGGTTGTCAGATGCCATAGGGCGCTCTCCCTGGAGAACATGTATTTCCACACTTGGCTGGTTATCGCTAGCCGTGCTGAAGATCTGGCTCTTTGAAGTAGGAATAGTGGTATTACGGGGGATAAGAGACGTAGCTACCCCTCCCAGAGTCTCTATGCCCAAGGTAAGAGGAGTGACGTCAAGCAGGAGGATCTCTCCCACCTCACCCTTGAGCACTCCAGCCTGAATTGCTGCGCCCAACGCTACTGCCTCATCAGGGTTGATCCCCTTTACAGGCTCTCTCCCGAAGAACTGCCTCAGAGTGTCTTGCACCTTGGGCATCCTTGTCTGCCCGCCGACTAAGACTACATCGTTGATTTGACCCGGTGCGAGCCCAGCATCAGACACGGCTTGGCGAACAGGTCCAAGGCTTTTCTCTATTAAGTCGGCTGATAGTTGCTCCAGTTTGGCCCTACTTAATGTCATGGTCAAGTGTTTAGGACCAGTGGCATCAGCAGTGATAAAGGGAAGGCTTATCTCTGTTTGAGCTACTGTTGATAGCTCCTTCTTTGCCTTTTCACCAGCATCCTTTAGCCGCTGCAATGCCATTCTGTCTTGCCTTAAGTCAATGCCCTGCTCTTTCTTGAACTCATCACATACCCAGTCCATGATCCTTTGGTCAATGTCATCGCCGCCAAGGTGGGTGTCGCCATTCGTTGACTTTACCTGGAAGGTCCCCTCGCCCAGATCAAGTATGGAAATATCGAACGTCCCGCCGCCAAGGTCGTATACAGCGATGGTCTCATCCTTTTTCTTGTCCATCCCATAAGCCAACGATGAAGCCGTAGGCTCGTTCACGATGCGCAAAACATTGAACCCCGCTATCTCACCGGCAGTCTTGGTTGCCTGTCTTTGGCTATCATTAAAGTAGGCTGGCACGGTGATCACAGCCTCAGTCACCTTTGCCCCAAGGTAAGCCTCAGCGTCGGTCTTCAATTTCTGCAGTATCATGGCTGAGATTTCCTGTGGGCTGTATTCCTTGCCCCCCATCATCACTCGGCAATCGCCATTGGGTGCCTCAGTAATCTTGTAAGGCAATCGTTTTATGTCAAACTGCACTGAAGGTTCCTGGAACTTGCGGCCAATGAGGCGCTTTATGCTGAAGATAGTGTTCTCGGGATTGACTATTGCCTGGCGCTTGGCTAGTTCTCCTACTAGTCTTTCTCCCGTTTTGCTCATAGCCACAACGGAAGGAACAAGGTTTCCACCCTCGGCGCTCGGGATGATTTTGGGCTCGCCTCCCTCTATCACCGCCACTGCGCTGAGTGTGGTTCCTAGATCAATACCTACCGTTCTACCCATGTCTCGTCCTCCTTCTTTCTTTGCCTCCTTCACCTTTACCCACCACCACCATACTCGGGCGAATTACTTTGTCTTTGAACATGTAGCCCTTCTGAACCTCGTCAATCACCATGCCCTCCTCGCCTTCTTGTCCCATCACTGCGTCGTGAAAGTGAGGGTCGAAAGGCTCTCCCTTGGCCTTTATTTCAGTTAGGCCTTGTCCCTCTAAGGTTGCTTTGAACTTATTATAAATCATCTTGATGCCTTCAATCCAACTGGACTCTGGAAGTTCATGTGGCAGCGAAGCAAAAGCTCTCTCAAAATCGTCCACCACGCTCAGCAAGTTCATAATGACCGCGCTACTGGCAAATTCAGTTGTTTCCCTCTTCTCCTGCTCGGCGCGTTTTCTATAGTTGGCAAAATCAGCCTGAGTTCGTTGCCAATTCGTCAAATAGTTCTCCGCCCTCTCCTTTTCCTCAACCAAAACTTGCTCCAGTGCTTGTATTTGCTCAGCCTGCTGAAGTTCTTCCGTTTCATTCATCTCATTGTCTTCAATCAATGCCGCCCCCTTACATATACTCAGCTAGCGACTTGCTCAGCAATGATGAAAAGCGATTCACCGAGCAGATCGCTTTGGCATAGTCCATTCGCTTCGGGCCAAGGACTCCAACAAGGCCGCTCGCTTTCTCAGGCATCCCATAGTGGCTAATCACCAAGCTCAGACCTTGTAACGCCTCCTCTGGGTTTTCTTCACCAATAATCACCTTTGTCTCACCTTCACAGATCTTCTGGCAAGACAGGTTTCTAAACCAGTCGCCCTCCTCCAGCACCCCCAATATGTTAAGGATTTTCGGGCTGCTAGTAAACTCAGGCTGACTTAGCATTAGACGTAGTCCCTCAAGATAAGGCTTCCCATATTCAAGCTTGTCCTCGGCAGCTATCATGTCCACCAGGCATTTCGTTACTTGCTCTTCCTCAGGACAGAGTTCTGTCTCGCTAGCCAAGATTTCGCTGCCGGTCATCCCAGAGTAGGCAGCATTCAGCCTATTAGCCAGCTTCGTTAGCTCATCCTGACCAATACTCTTGTCAAAGGATAAGATCTGCTTTCTGACCTGTGCCTGACAAAGAACCAGAATCAGTAAAGCTGCGAAATCTCGCAGTGCCACTAGATCCAAGTGCTTGAGGCGATGTTGATGTATTCTCACTGGACTTACCAACGCGATATTGTTAACGAGATAGGCCAGCCAAGCTGCTGCCAATTTCAGCCCTTGCTCGATTTCCTCCTTTGCCTTCCGAAACAAGTCATTCACCAAATATTCTTCAGCCAAAGATAGCTCAACATCTCCGCTAATCGATTCCACATAGTACCGATATGCCTTATCCGTGGGTATGCTGCCAGCCGAATGATGAAGCCGAGCAATATACCCCTGTTCTTCCAAGAAGGCCATGTCATTGCGTATTGTGGCCGGGCTAACCCCAAGGCTGTAGTTGTGGGCAATTGTATTTGAAGCTACGGGCGCTGCCTCAGCAACATAATCATCAACTATTGCCTTTAAGATCGTCTTTCTCCTTGCTGACAATACCATTTAGCACCCGCCCTTTGAGATTGCTAATCCTGTGCAATCTAGCATTTTGGGCAGCATCCGTCAATGGTGATAGCATTCTGAGTCGTAAGCTCTCTTCGTTGACTGTTGGCCACTGGAATAGTATTATGGCACCAGCGTGGACACAGAGACGATGTCCTATATTGCACAGTCCGATGAGGAAGTAGCTCGAATCCTCAAACTGGAAGCAGCGAGGCAAGCAAGTACCATAGACCTGATTGCTTCTGAAAACCATGCCAGCCCAGCAGTCCTCCAGGCCCAGGGCTGCCTTATGACCGACAAATATGCAGAAGGATACCCTGGGCATCGTTACTACGGTGGCTGCACCTACATAGACAAGGTTGAGAACTTAGCCATTGATAGGGTGACAAAGCTGTTCAAGGCGGAACATGCCAATGTTCAGCCCCACAGTGGCACCCAGGCCAATATGGCAGCCTATTCAGCCTTGCTGCACCACGGTGACCTTATTATGGGCATGCGCCTGAGTCATGGCGGACACCTCAGCCATGGTTCCGAGGTCAATTTCTCAGGAAAGTGGTACAGATTTACCCCCTATGGAGTCGACCCCGAGACCGAGATGCTTGACTATGACGGAATAGAGAAGCTAGCCGTGGAGCAGAAGCCCAGACTGATTGTGGCTGGAGCGAGTGCTTATCCCCGCACCATTGATTTTGAGCGCTTTCGTTATGTAGCTGACAGAGTCAATGCCAGATTGCTGGCCGACATAGCTCACATAGCGGGAATAGTAGCCGCTGGACTTCATCCCTCTCCTGTTCCCCATGCTCAGGTGATTACTTCTACCACTCAAAAGACCCTGCGGGGTCCTAGAGGTGGGTTTATTCTGTGCGATAAGGAATTCGCCTCAGCTATTGATGCCGCGGTTTTTCCCGAAACACAAGGCGGCCCTTTGATGCATGCCGTCGCTGCCAAAGCTGTCTGCTTCTTTGAAGCCATGCAGCCCGAGTTCGTCAAGTATCAAAGGTCGGTGCTAGAGAACGCTTCTCTTCTCGCCTATGAGCTTCAAAGGCGAGGGCTGCGCATCGTTTCCGGAGGCACCGATACCCACCTTATTCTTGTCGACCTCTCCCCCTTAGGAATAAGCGGCAGGGAGGCCGAGCACGCCCTGGAAGCTGCTGGCATCTTGGTAAACAGAAATAGCATCCCCTTTGACCCGAAGCCGCCACAGATTACAAGCGGCATCAGAGTGGGTACACCAGCAGCAACTACGCGCGGCTTCGGCGCAGAAGAAATGAAGCGGCTCGGCTCCCTAATCTTCCAGGTTCTTTCTTCTCCCTATGATCAGCATGTTCAGGAACAAACTCGCGAAGAAGTAAGGGAAATGTGTCAGCGTCTCCCTATACCAGGGATAGCATAGATCGAATCCCTTCGGAGTGACACTCTATTCCCCTCCTCCCATTCTTGAGACAGATAACCCTACTGCCTCCCTGCAAGAAAGAAAGTGGCCGGTAAACCGAAAACGCGTTTCTTCTATGGATGGGTGATAGTAGCTGCCGGCTGTACTATTCTGTTGGTGGAGTGGGGCTCTCAGTACTCCTATGGTGTTTTTCTTCCCGAGCTATGCGGAGACTTGGGCTGGACAAGAGCAATGGTCTCTGGAGCCTATTCCCTGTATTTTCTGTGGCACGGCCTTATGTACCTTGTGGCAGGTAGCTTGACTGACCGCTACGGTCCTCGCCTCGTGCTTATGATTTCGGTTCTCATGCTGGGCTCAGGTTATGCCCTGATGTCTACTATACATGCACCTTGGCAGCTTTATCTGTCTTACGGCATCCTCCTGGGCACCGGAATGAGTTTTGCTTATTTGCCGGTGATATCTACAGTATCACGCTGGTTTGTCAGAAGGAGGGGCACTGCATTGGGGCTGACTGTGGCTGGAGTAGGAATAGGCACGCTGCTCTTGGCGCCTTTTGCCCAATTTCTTATCTCTGAATTTGGCTGGCGCGCTTCTTACTTGATCCTAGCTGCCCTTGTTGTGGTTATAGCTCTGCCTGTTTCCAGGTTGATGAGGCTCGATCCGTCAGAGAAAGGACTCCTGCCCTACGGCATGCAGGAAATGGAAACACAAAGCAATGAAAACGATGACTCCCCGTCTAGCCTGGCGGATTTCTCGCTCAAGCGAGCAATACAGACAACACAATTCTGGCTATTGGCTGTAATGTATGCCTCTTTGGTTCTAGCCGTTCAGATGGTGATGGTTCATCTAAAAGCATATGCTGTCGAGTTCAACGTTCCGGAGATGGCAGCCGCCACTGCTGTGGGCCTTGTCGGCGGAGCTAGTATTGGTGGCCGAATCGTCATGGGCATTCTCTCGGACAGAATTGGGAAAAAAGCATCGTTCTCCACCGCCTACGTTCTGATGGCTGCCATGATGTTCTGGTTGCTCAGAGCCAGGCAGCCGTGGGAGTTTTATGTCTTCTCAACTGTTTTTGGGTTTGGCTATGGAGCCTGTGTTCCCCTGTTCCCGGCAGCAATAGGTGACTGGTTTGGGACGAAATTCCACGGCAGCATTTTTGGCGTGTTATCCGCAGCCGCTGCCCTTGGTGGGACGGCGGGGCCGCTACTAGCTGGCTATGCTTATGACACTACAGGAGGCTACAGTAGCGCCATTGTCATAGGTGGAGCAGTGCTTTTCGCAGCTCTAGCTTGCAGTGCTCTGATTAAGATACCTGATGCCAACCCACGCTAAGAAGGCGCTGGCCTGACTTCTCTCTCCCTTCACAAGAACCCCATCCTTATCGACTGGAGTTCTATCCGTGCTATAATCAACTCAATCATTCTGCTAGAGGAGCGATTATGGATGAACTTAAAGTCTTTAGCGGCAATGCTCATCCCGCTTTGGCTCGCGCGGTTTGTGACTATTTAGGCATGCCTGTGGGCAAAGCTGAGGTCTTCGAGTTCAGCAATGAGAACATCTTTGTGCGCATCCTGGAGAATGTTCGGCAGCGAGACGTTTTTGTTATTCAGCCCATTTGCTCCCCGG
The DNA here is from genome assembly GCA_964534285.1 of uncultured Dehalococcoidales bacterium. Lineage (GTDB taxonomy): Bacteria > Chloroflexota > Dehalococcoidia > GIF9 > AB-539-J10 > JADFUX01. Next base: position 1,550 of record CAZHQV010000048.1, on the reverse strand, counting down.
TTAATAAGAGCCTGCTTGAGCTCCTTATTATGCTCGATGCATTTAAGCGGGCTTCTGCGGGGCGACTCACTGCAGTTATCCCCTATTATGGCTATGGTCGCACTGACAAGAAGGACCAACCACGAGTGCCTATCACTGCTCGCTTGGTCGCTGACTTGATCACCACTGCTGGGGCCAATAGGGTGCTTACTATTGATCTTCATGCTCCTCAGATTCAAGGCTTCTTCAACATACCTGTTGACGAGCTAACGGCCTTGCCCATCCTGATCGAATACTTCCGAGACAGGCCTCTTGACGACTTGGTGGTCGTAGCTACCGATATCGGCATTTCTAAGCGAGCCCGCGACTTTGCTACCAGACTTAATACGCCACTGGCTATCATAGAGAAGAGGCGCCTGGGAAATACTGATGCCACTGAAACTCTGGATATAATTGGGGAGGTTCAGGGGATGCGCGCCCTCACTGTTGACGATGAAATCGATACTGGTGACTCCCTGATTGGCGCAGTGAACACCCTCTTGGAGCATGGAGCTACCGAAGTCTATGCTTGTTGTACCCACCCCGTCTTTTCAGATTCAGCTCCTCAAAGGATAGGCTCGAGCGCGGTAAAGGAGGTGGTGGTCACCGATACTGTCCCTGTTGCTGACGACGAGAATCTGCGCAAGGTTACTGTCCTGCCTACGGCTTCGCTTCTCGGCGAAGCTATCCACCGCATTCACACCGGCTTATCTGTGGGAGCAATGTTCGAATAACAATGTTCAAGTGGCTCAGCGGCTTCACTGATTCTAATGAGAAGGAGCTAAGACGCCTTCAGTGCCTGGTTGACAGGATAAACTCACTGGAGCCTGAGTTCGAGAAGCTCACCGATGTTGAACTACGAGGCAAGACAAATGAGTTCAAGGCCCGACTGGAGGACGGCGAAAGCCTGGACAAGGTCTTGCCCGAAGCCTATGCCGCGGTTAGAGAAGCAGCCAAGAGAACCATAGGGCAGAGACACTTTGATGTGCAGCTAATGGGAGGGATTGTCCTTCACCAAGGCAAAATAGCGGAAATGAAAACTGGTGAAGGGAAAACCCTGGTAGCTACGCTCCCCCTTTACCTCAATGCTCTTAGCGGGGAAGGTTGCCATCTGGTGACGGTCAACGATTATTTGGCTAGGCGAGATTGCCATTGGATGGGCCCTATCTATCATGCCCTGGGAATAAGTGTTGCCTCCATTAATGCTCAACAAAGCCCGGATCAGCCCGCCCCTTCATATATCTACGACCCGGCATATGAATCGGAAGACCAGAAATGGAGGTTCCTACACCCAATCACTCGCCGTCAGGCTTACGAGGCTGATGTAACCTACGGCACCAATAACGAGTTCGGTTTCGACTATCTTCGGGGCAACATGGTTTTGGATCTATCTCAATGCGTCCAGAGGTCACTCAATTACGCTATTGTTGATGAGGTTGATAACATCCTTATCGATGAGGCGCGCACTCCGCTGATCATAAGCGGTCCTGCTGAAGAAGCTACACAGAAATACTACATCTTCGCTCATCTGG
>CAZHQV010000047.1:0-13529 GCA_964534285.1 uncultured Dehalococcoidales bacterium | reverse complement strand
CAATGCCAGCTCCGCTGGCAAAGGGGGCTTTAATACGCTGGTGTATACTTTCGGGCAGGTCTGCCGCAAATGCCTGACGCAGAATCCGATTCTCAATCTTGTCAGGACCAAACTGCTTCCACTCTTGTGGAATGTTACGGCAGAAATTCGTTACATGTCTATCGAGGAAGGGAGGGCGGTACTCAATACTATGGGCACTAAAGGCACGATCTAGCCTTTGCAGGGCAGTGTGGTAGGCATTGGATATCAAATAGTCGGTCACTTCGGCGACCTGCGCTTTGGAGCTAGCCCGCTTCAGCTCGTGATAGCCGCCAAGGAATTCATCGGAGCCTTCACCACATAACATGCATGTCGCGCCATTCGCGGCGGCGAACTCAGCGGCCAGATAGTGGGCAACAGCACCATGAACACAGGAGTCCTCAAATGATTCCAGGTAGTAAATTGCGCTAGGCAGGACTCTGGTGAGATCACCCACGCTGAGCAGCTTTTCGTGATGATTGCTGCCGATCAGCCCGGCCATTTCACGGGCACGTGGCATATCATCCTGATCGGCCATACCAACAACAAAGGTGTCGAGGCCATGACGGTGTTTTGTCGCTAAGAGGGCGATGACACTGCTATCGAGGCCGCCGCTGAGGAGCATGCCGTCAACAGCGCCATCTGACATGCAGCGCTTGACCGCTGTCTCGAGTAGTCCGGTGAGTATTCTGGCCGCTTGCTCAGGTGTTTCGAATGATGGGACAGGGTCAGATGGCTGGGGATATGGCTGAAACCCACCTTTTAGGGTGAACACCTGACCAGGTGTGAATTCTTTTGCCTCAGTGACCACATCGAGGAGTCCCTTTGCCTCAGAGGAAAAATAGAGCTCCCCATCATGGTATCCATAGTACAATGGATGCGAGCCGATGTGATCACGCACCAGCATCAGGTCAGAGCCCGTGGCCGTAGCAAAGGCAAAATCGCCGTCCAGTTTCTGGGGCAGTTCGAGCGCTGGTTCCTGGTAGCCGCGTAGCAGGGCTTCAGCAGCGTCGGTGACCAATGCTTCTCCCTCAAAAAGGTGACCATCGAGGACGACAGTGCCTTCTCTGCTTGTGGCATGCACCCTAGCCGGTGCCTCAGCCTCCGAGGCAAGCAGACAACAGCCCAGGGTGGCCATATCTCCTTCCTCTATCCACGTGCGTACCGGACCACGGTGCTTAAGTCGGGAGAGCATGACCTCCACCGCTCTTGTGTTCTTTGAGGTGGTACCTGCTATTGCGGCCATTAGAGTGCTACCCCCATCAGGGAGCCCCACAGCCGACACAATCCGGCGAAATCCAGAGCCTTCCCGTTATGAGGACTCGATCCAGAAATAGAGGCTATGCAGGTCAGGAGGCAAATCCTACGCATGGTACACTTATTGCAATTCTGCGTCAACGTAGATATCCTTTTCCTTGACTGCAAGGGTTATGGCACCTGTGGAGCAGGCGGTGACGCAGAAGCATGAGGGACGAAGCTGCCCCGATAACGATTTCAGAATCTGTCCTCCCTTAGCCCAAGATGCTCTCTGCCTCTTCTCTATAGGCATCCATGACGTATGGAATGCCGGAAATCCTTGCTGCCTCCTCTGTCAATGCCATCAGGTCGTTGCGGGACACGGAAGAGAGGTTGAAGTTTCTGCTGCCGGCCATCAACTGCTGTAGGCCTGTACGAATCTTCTGGGAGAACGTGTATATACCGACCGCGCCCAAGGGAATGTTGTCAATTTCCTTTCCATACTTCTCCTTCAGCGCGCCGTAGGTAACGAAGATCTCCTCCCGGCTGCTTCCATACTTCGAGACTGTCTTTGGCAGCCTGTCATCCTTGATCCACTGTCCGATATTTTTGCCGACCATGCCTGGAATCATCAAGGCTCTACCCATACAAACTGCCTTCACGTAAGGTGCCCCCATAGCAATAGCCTTGAACACACCGGCCTCGTCAGAGAACCCGCCGGCCATGGCGAGATCCGGAACCCTTAGTCCCTTACTGGTCAGCTTGTCAGCGAACTCATAGGCAAGACACTGCAAGTAGAAAGTTGGAATACCCCACTCGTTCATCATCGACCACGGGCTCATCCCTGTTCCACCTGGAGCGCCATCCATGGTAATCAGGTCAATCTTGGCTTCGGCACCATAGCGCAACGCCATAGCGAGCTCTACTGCAGAATAAGCTCCAGTCTTAAGTGTAATCCTCTTGAAACCCAGCTTGCGGAGGCGCTCTACTTCTTCCAAGAATGCCTCCTTGGTCACAAAGCCCAGGCGCGAATGCCGCTCGAATTCCTTGATTGCTCCGGCTGCGTGTGCCGCTTGGACGTCGGAACATGTTGGATCAGGCGTGACAATGTAGCCTCTCTTCTTGAGCTCGAGGGCCCTGTCAAATGAACTAACCATTATCTCACCACCGATACACTTTGCGCCCTGTCCCCATTTCAGCTCAATGGTATCAAGGTTGTGTTTCTCCAATACATATTCAGCTACACCAAACCTCGTGTCTTCCACATTCATCTGGACGAGGATCTCCCCATAACCCTCGTAAAACCTTCTGTAGGTCTCTATACGGCGATCCATCTCAGGGGACTTCGTGATCTTGCCATTACTATCCGTCTCAAGTCCAGGATCGATTCCGCATACATTCTCACCACATACCAGCGTAATACCTGAAATGGCGGCTCCAATGGCAAAATGATCCCAGTTCTTTCGGGCTATCTCAGTGGAGCCCAGTGCGCCCGTGAAAATCGGCACGCGCATCTTGACCTTCTTGTCCCAACCGTACTCGGTCTCGGTATCAACTTCAGGGAAGAGTGCCGTATCAGGGCCGGGTTCAACACCCTCGGGCAGGCCTCTTGCTCCAATGGCATATCCTTGAATGTTGATGTGAGAGTAATCGACCGGGTAGTCTTTGTCGGCACCAGCCGTTACCTCCCCAAAAGGTCCTGGATAGATAACCTCCCGGCCTCGAAAGGAAGCCAACCAAATTTCACAACGACCGGTACAACCGTCAAGGCATGTTGTGCAAAGTCCGGACATGGGGACAATGCTCCTCGAGCGATTGACGCTTCCTGTCGCTTCATTGGCATTTGGTCGTCTTAAGTTCATGATAGTAACCCCCTTTTGATTCTGTTATTGTCTTCATGTTAAAGCGACCCCCTTTTCCTTGAGGTACCTTTTGGCTTGAGGTATAGATATTTCGCCGAAATGGAAGATGGAGGCAGCCAGAACTGCCGATGCTTTGCCGATTGCCACGGCCTCATAGAGATGCTCCAGTCTTCCTGCCCCTCCTGAAGCAGTGACAGGAATGTTGACAGCTTCAGCCACAGCTTTGGTCATCTCCAGATCATAGCCCTCTTTCGTGCCATCGGCATCCTTGCTGGTGAGCAGAATCTCCCCTGCCCCTAGCTCCTCCACCCTCTTGGCCCACTCAACGACATCTATTCCCGTAGCCTCGCTGCCGCTCTTGACCACCACTTCTAATCGTGGCAGACTAGTTCCAGGCGGGTTCTTGCGCCCATCTATAGCTACCACAAGCCTCTCCTTTCCAAACTTCCTTGAAGCTTCCTTTATGAGCTCAGGATTCCTCACTGCAGCGGTATTTATGGAGACCTTGTTCACACCGAGGTCAAACAAGCCTTTCATATCCTCGATATTTCTGATCCCACCTCCTACGGCAAAAGGGATAGTGACCTTTTCCGCTACCTTCTTGACCCATTCTAGCCTTGTTCCTCTATTCTCCACAGTAGCGGCGATGTCGAGGAAAACAAGCTCGTCAGCGCCCTCTCGGCAATAGGCCTCTGCCGCCTCCACCGGATCTCGGGCATCCCTCAGATTTACAAAGTTTATCCCCTTGACCACTCTCCCGTCCTTTACATCGAGACAAGGTATGATTTTTACCGTTTGCATTTCACAGCTCCCAGAATTTGATCAGGTCTTGGTACTCAATGACCGCGCTCATAGCTCGGTTTTCCACTTCTATGCCAGACTCGACCGCAGCGGCCACGGGATTAAGCCCCCCCAGGAGTATCATCCCCACCTTGTTTACCTCCACAGGAACCTCACATACCGATTTGCTCACCTCGCCTATCATAATCAGCCCGCCTAGGCCAGCCTGTTTCAAGCCGGCGATGACCTTTTCTGCTGTGGGTTGGCATGGAGCAGGTATTTCCCGAAAATTCGCTAGTATCCTTCCATGGCCCTCTCTAGCCACTCGCCCAACGCTGGTCATTCTGCTGGTAATGAATATCTCCGAAGGGTCTAAAGATGAGCCTGAATATCGAATGAGTTCCACAAATCGTAAAGGCTTGTGATTCTTAATTTGAAGAATGCCACCGAATTTGGAATCCATGGGAATACCAGCCTTGAGTAAAGCGCCATTGATTATGATGCTGCACACTGTGGCAAAGCCTACTTTGCCTTGAGGAACAATCACCCCGCCCAGCCTTTCACCTTGCGGACACACGGCTACCAGTTCACTTGCGCATAGCCCAGCTTGGAAGGCGTTCCTCATGGCTTTGATTGCCTGCTTGAATTTTTCCTCAGGGAAAAGCGAAATGTTAACAGGAACTTTGCCCCGATGGTTGTCTATGTCAAAGCCCGTCTGATACGCAAGAATCTCAATCTTGGAAGCCATGAAGCCAACCTTATCGCTGACCAGAGCATTCTCCAACTCCTCAAGACCTGACTGTGTAATCAACCTCCCATCCCTTCCCACACTCTGTGTAAAGCCACGCTCATCCATTAGCTTGAGATGGTATCTAACAGCTCGCTCGCTCAGCTCGATACCATAGTCCTGAAGGTGGTGGGAAAGGACTCTAGCGCCAAGAGGCTCACCAGATTGGCTCAGAACTCTAAGGATGGCGATTACCTTACGTTCCACCTCTTGGGGTTGTTGAATTAGCAAACTTCCTTCTTAGGTCTAGGACTACAGCAACCTTTTGCCGCACAATTCTGCCATGAATGCATCTAGCACGTCAATCGTGTTGAGTTAGTCTGGGCTGCAAAAATGCTTATCAATGTCTGGTATAATATTCTCCCCAATACTGTGGAGGCAAGTTGCATACCATAAGAATTGGAATGGCTCAGATAAACCCCACTGTGGGTGATTTGAGCGGCAACACCAACAAGATAGTCCAAGTCATCAATGACGCTAGGTCGCTTGGAGTTGACCTATTGACCTTTCCTGAACTGGCCATAACTGGCTACCCTCCGGAGGATTTGTTACTCAAGCCGCATTTTATCAAGCAAAATCAGGAGAGCCTTGAAGAGATAATAAGACACTCCTCAGATATTGCAGTAGTGGTGGGTTTCGTCGATAGCGATGGGGATGTATACAACGCCGCTGCCGTCGTCTACGCCAACAAATTGGCAGGCATTTACCGCAAGGTCTATCTGCCTAACTATGGCGTATTCGATGAAAACAGGTATTTTCAGGCAGGGACTGAATGTCCTGTGTTCATGATTCATGGCGTCGGTGTAGGTGTAAACATCTGTGAGGACATGTGGTATGAGACTGGACCAGGGACGGTACAGGCCTATGCTGGGGCTAGACTGCTAGTCAACATAAGCGCCTCACCTTACCATGCTGGAAGGGGCTACTTCAGGGAGAGGATGCTTGCCACCAGAGCAGCCGACAATGTAGCTGTTGTTGCCCATAATAACTTGGTTGGTGGCCAAGATGGATTGGTTTTTGACGGCAATAGCTTGATCATCAATGAGAAGGGAGAGCTTATTGCTCGGGGGAAACAGTTTGAGGAGGACCTCATACTAGCCGATTTGAATATGGAATCGGTATTTCGCTCGCATCTGCACGACCCTCGAAGGAGGAAAGAGGCGCCGTGGCTCAAAAGAGAACTACAACGGGCTAACAAGATAGAAGTATCAACTGAGAATCCCACTGTTGCCAAGCCGGCTCTGCCAGCAAGGCAAGTTGAGAGATTGGATGAGCTTGGGGAGATATACCAGGCCCTCGTCGTTGGCACTAGAGACTATGTGCGGAAGAATGGGTTTGGCAAGGTAGTCATTGGTCTATCTGGCGGGGTTGACTCCAGTCTGGTGGCTGCTTTAGCGGTAGATGCCGTAGGAGCTAGCAATGTCATCGGTGTTTCCATGCCCTCTCGGTACTCATCACCTGGTAGCAAGACAGATGCTGAAGCATTGGGATGCAATCTGGGGATAGAGGTCAAAGTAATACCTATTGAAGGGCCTTTCAGCTCATATCTGGAAACGTTGGCAGAGGCTTTCAAGGATACCGAAGCAGATGTGACTGAAGAGAACATTCAAGCAAGGATAAGGGGCAATATCCTGTTCGCCTTATCTAATAAGTTTGGGTGGTTGGTGCTTGCTTGCAGCAATAAGAGTGAGACAGCTACAGGCTATGCTACTCTCTACGGCGATATGGCTGGAGGATTTGTCCCCCTTAAGGATGTGCTGAAGACTACGGTTTTTGAACTAGCCAGATATAGGAATCGTAAAGCGGGAAAAGAGGTTATACCATTGAGTGTTCTAGCGAAAGCGCCATCGGCTGAACTGAGGCCTGCCCAGAAAGATGCTGATACTCTGCCATCGTATGAGTTATTGGACCCTGTCCTGAAAGCATACGTGGAAGATGATATGACGATTGACCAGATTGTAGCTATGGGTTTTGACCGTGAGACAGTCGCAAGGATAGCTCAACTGGTGGATATGAATGAATACAAGCGGCGTCAAGCCGCCCCTGGCATAAAGATAACCCCCAGGGACTTTGGCAAAGATAGAAGGTTGCCCATCACCAACAGGTTTAGTGACTGGGCAGCTTGTAAGTGAAGGAGACGAAATGCGGAAGGTAGGAGGTATCTTGCTGGGAGTTGGGCTGGGGTATGTATTGGTTTTTCCGTTTGGCCTTCTTGTCATGGCCCTTGGTAGCTAAGGTTGGTATTGCTGCTGCAGCTATGGGGCTTACTGTTCTCCTGGCAACACTGAGTTGGGAGAGATACCGAGTATCGAAGGAAGAGAAGGAGAAGTTCAAGGGGGTAGAGAATTGATTGTCGTTACCACTGAGCAAATAGAGGGCAAGAAGACAGTAGAGACTCTGGGCTTGGTCAAAGGAAGCACCATTAGAGCTAGGCATGTTGGGCGTGACATCATGGCTGGCTTGCGAAATATCGTCGGTGGCGAAATTGAGGATTACACCGTCATGCTGGCGCAAGCCCGAGAGGAAGCCTTGGGGAGAATGATTGATCAAGCCGAGAACATGGGCGCCAACGCTATAATAGGTGCCAGGTTCGTAACCTCGATGGTAATTGGGGGGGCGCTGCTGAAATGGTAGCTTACGGAACAGCGGTAAAGGTGGAGTGAATTTGACTAATGATATTGGTGGAAAGGTCAGGCGTCGCGGGTGAAGCAGATAAACGTATTGCTTTCGGTTGCGGCGGGGCAGTAAAATTTAGATGGACAAAAAGGTGGCGACGGTGGCCCATGACTACAATGAACCAGTCTCCATTGAGCTACCGCCAGAGGCACTGGATGCTCTTGAGATACCGGTGCTATAGAATAGAGGGCATAGCCCGGACTCGAAACTTGAGTGGCCAGGAAACTGAGTATCATCTTTTTTGTGCTGATAGTACACGTTAGTGGTTTTGCTGGCTTTCTTGCTAGGTGCGAGAAGATCCTTCCCTCTTTGATGACAAGATTATCTCTGCAGGGTATAATATGGCAAACGGTTACCTACGTCTACTAGCGGTGTTCGAGCGGTTAGAATGAAAAGGATATATGTCAACGAAGAAGCCTGCATTGGTTGCGGTCTTTGTGAGGTCTATTGCCAGGTAGAACACTCCCAATCCAAGGACATAATCAAGGCATTCAAGAAAGAGTCTCCTCGACCTGTGCCACGCATCCGGGTGGACAAAAACGAAGATGTTTCTTTTGCTGTTCAGTGCCGTCAATGTGCCGAGCCCTGGTGTGTTTATTCCTGCCTTACGGGTGCGATGAGCAAGGATTCGGTAAGCGGGATGGTCACTGTTGATGTGGAGAAGTGTGTTGGCTGCTGGACATGCTTGTTGGTTTGCCCGCTTGGAGCGATAAGGCAAGACACGAAGCGAGAGAAGATGCTTAAGTGCGACCTTTGTCAGGGAGAGGATATTCCAGTGTGTGTCGCCAATTGCCCCAATGAGGCACTAGTCTGTGTGGAGGTGCAACATGATACTCCAACATAGAAAGCGAGGGAATTGGTCCGATCCAATGTATGTTCTCGTTCCGTTGGCTCAATAAACGTGATGGAGGTGTACGATGCCGTATGATTGGGGGCCACATTATCTTATTCCTTCAAAGGCGTTGAATAAGTACTCTGGTAGTGTTCGGCTGCGGGAGGAGTTTGACGAAGACCTGTTGGGCAAGGAGTTGGAAGAGCTAGGTATCGCGGGTCCTATAATCCGGGTTACCAATCCTTGGTACTATAGGAGGAAGAATACAGATACCTGGATCAAGATTGGCGAGTCCGAAGATAGACGTGAGAATTTCCCAGTCAAGTGGGACACGAGCAGTCTAGAAAACGGACAATATGAGGTACTGGGGCTGATGCATGTCTTTGTCAGAGAAGGCGATCAAGCGAAAGCCATCGCCCGCCAGAACATTGTGGAAGTTACTATCGAGAATTAGGTTCTGGGAAGCGAACAAGGACGAGTAACTTGGATGATTGCCATTGTTGATTACGGCGCGGGAAACTTGCGCAGCGTTGTGAATGCCATCACAAAGTTAGGCTACCAGTCGCAGGTGACCAGCAATTGTGATGACATACTTGAGGCTGCCGCGGTTATTCTTCCTGGAGTTGGCGCTGCGGGAGACACGATGGATAGCTTGGAGAAATTGGGTATGGTTGATGTAATTCGCCAACTGATTCTTCAAAGACGCCCGCTTTTCGCTGTTTGCGTAGGATTGCAGATACTGCTATCAGGAACGGAAGAAGGAGGCTGGCACGAATGTGTAGGGGCGATTCCTGGTATCGTGAGAAGGCTGCCTCCAGGTCTTAAGGTTCCTCATATGGGTTGGAACCAGGTGAAACAGAGAATTGCTCACCCCGTTTTTGATGGCATACCGGACGAAGCCAATTTTTACTTTGTCCACGGCTACTACGCTGACCTTGATGATATGTCGGTTGTGGCGGGCATGACAGAATATGGTGTGTCTATATGCAGCGTCGTGATTAAGGATGGTCTGATAGCAACCCAGTTTCATCCTGAAAAAAGTGGCGAGCATGGCTTAAGGATGTATTCCAACTTTCTGAGTATGGCTCCAACTGGGGGACAGCCGTAGATGCAAGCCAAATATCTCGTCATAGGGAATTCGGCTGGCGGTATTGGTGCAACTGAAGCCATACGCCAAGTGGACAAGGAGGGCACCTTGACCATCATTTCCGATGAACCCTACCCTGCCTATTCGCGTCCTCTTATCTCCAAGTACCTAACTGGAGAATGCAGCTTGGAGGGAATGTTGTTCCGGCCCAGCGACTTCTATAGCCAGAACAATATCGTTTTTCTCCCGAATAGGAAGGTAACGCGGGTAGAGCCGGATCAGCGAGTTGTCGAACTGGAGGACGGCGAGCGTATCGCTTGGGAGAAGCTCTTACTCGCTGTCGGGGGGAAGCCCATTGTTCCCAGGATGAAAGGCGATGACAAAGGAGGTGTTCTTACCTTCACTACCCTTGACGATGCCAAGGCAACCGACGTGTTTCTGAATAACGCCAGAAAGGCCGTAGTCATTGGTGGTGGACTCATCGGCATTAGCGTGACTGAAGCTCTGGTTAAACGGGGAGTTGATGTCATAGTGGTAGAGATGAAAGATGCGATATTAAATACGATCCTGGACTGGCAGGCATCATTGATGGCTGAAGATGTTCTCAGACAAGAAGGAGTTGAAATTATTACCGGTCACACCGTGGTTGAGATAAGTGGCGGAGATACAGTTGAAGGAGTTATCCTGGATAATGGAGATGCGCTACCTTGCGATTTAGTATTAGTGGCTATTGGGGTATCGCCGCGCGCCGAGCTTGCACTAGATGGTGGAATAAAGGTGAATCGCGGTGTAGTAGTAGACCGTCACATGGCCACCAGCCGCCCGAATGTCTATGCATGTGGAGATGTAGCTGAAGCCTATGACTTCGTGTATGGGGAAAACAGGCTTACCCCTGTCTGGCCCAATGCCTATATTGGGGGCAGAATTGCTGGCTGCAACATGGCTGGGGTCGAAACTGAATACCCCGGCGGTACGGCAATGAATTCGCTTAATTACTTTGGAACCGACATCACCTCGGCTGGCATGCCAACAGCACCCGACGACAGCTACGAAGTCATTAGCCGGCAAGAGGACGGTACATACCAGAAGATTATGCTGAAGGACGACTTCATAGTGGGAATGATATTTGTAGGGAACATTGAAAAATCGGGCATATTCTTCGGCCTCATGAGGGATAAAGTCAATGTGGGAGGCTTCAAGCAGATGCTTTTGACAGATGATTTTGGCCTTGCGTTTCTTCCCCGCGCGTTATGGCAAGAGGCACTGATGCCATCACTGGAGTTAGTCCTTGAAAGGGTTGTACCTGTTCAGACTGAGGAGGAAACCTTTGCCGGCGAGTAGCTATCCTGTTGCGGGGTTGTGAAAATGGATAGTGAGAAGAAGGTTGGCGTTCTTGCCTTGCAAGGAGATTTCGCCGAGCACATCGCGAGTTTGCGAAGACTCGGGGCGGAAGCGTTAGCTGTGCGCTTGCCTCGAGACCTTGAAAGCCTGGATGGACTTATTATCCCTGGTGGGGAATCCAGTGCCATCGGGCGACTAATGAGCTCTTATGGTTTCGTTGAAACGCTGAGGGAACTGAGCCAAGATGGTTTTCCTATATTTGGCACCTGTGCTGGCATGATTCTTTTGGCAGGAGGCGTCTTTGATTTGTCAGGTGTAGCAACCATTGGCGCTATGGGCATAAAAGTAAGGCGCAATGCTTTTGGCCGTCAGGTCGATAGTTGTGAGACGTTCTTATCAGTGCCAGCTTTGGGCGAAGTTCCTTTTCCTGCTGTGTTCATCAGAGCGCCTATTATTGTGGACGCAGAGCCTGGGGTAGAGATCCTGGCTAGTCTTCCCGATGGCACTCCTGTTAGTGCCAAGCAAGGAAACTTGTTAGTGTCAGCTTTTCACCCTGAGCTGACCTCGGATTTGAGGTTCCACGCCTATTTCTTGGATATTGTTTCGCGAGGCTCTTGCAGCCAATGAAAGAACTGAACAAGATAAACAATCTTTATCATGATGACAAGGTAATAGATGCCTGTTCCCTATTTGGGATGATGGACACTTTGGGAAGACGATTCTCTGGCAAGTCGGCAGTGAAAGCTATTGCCAACATGCATGTGCGTGGCAACGGTCTGGGTGGTGGATTCGCCGTTTATGGATTATATCCCGAGTATGCTAACAACTATGCTTTCCACATTATGTTTGTGAGCAACGAGGGGCAAGCTGAAGCAGAAGCTTTTCTTAAGCAGACGTTTCACGTAATCCATGCTGAAGAGGTGCCGACGAGGCCACTTCCAGCTATAGTAAATCCGCCTGTGGTGTGGAGGTACTTCCTCGAAGTAAGAAGGGAGCAAGCAAAGGGGCAATCGGACGACGATTACGTTGTACACAGAGTCATGGAGATCAATACTGGTATCAAGGATGTTTTTGTCTTTTCCAGTGGCAAAAACATGGGGGTGTTCAAAGGGGTGGGGTACCCTGAGGAATTAGCGGAATACTTTTGCCTAGACCAGTATGATGGTTACCTCTGGACGGCGCATGGCAGGTTTCCCACTAACACTCCTGGCTGGTGGGGTGGTGCGCATCCCTTTAGTATCTTGGACTGGACAGTGGTGCATAATGGCGAAATCTCTTCCTACGGGATAAATCGACGGTATCTGGAGCAGTTTGGCTACAATTGTACTATGCAGACCGACACTGAAGTGGTGGCTTACGCAGTTGACCTGTTGGTGCGAAGGCATAACCTTCCTATAGACATAGTTGCCAAGATATTAGCGCCTCCTTTCTGGAATCATATAGAGCGCTGCCCCCCAGAGGAGCAAGAACTGTTTCGGACTTTGCGCCAGGTGTATGGCAGCCTCCTGCTGAATGGCCCTTTCACCGTGATCATTGCTCATCAAGGAGAGATGATTGGGCTTACCGACAGGATAAGATTGCGTCCTCTTACTGTAGGAGTAAAGGGGTCGGTGCTTTATCTCTCTTCTGAAGAATCGGCTATTCGCCTCGTCTGTCCAGACCTTGACGCGGCATGGATTCCAATGGGGGGTGAGCCTATTGTGGGCAGTTTGGAGAGACCTCTCCAGCCTGAGAAAGCTTTTGTGCCAGAAGGAGTTCCAGAAGCAATCTGAAGACTAGCTGAGCGCAAGGTTCACGCAAATGTTGACTAAAAGGATTATTCCTTGCCTTGATGTTACGCAAGGGCGAGTAGTTAAGGGGACGAGTTTTACCAATCTGCGTGATGCTGGTGACCCCGTAGAGCTGGCGGCATTTTACTACCAAGAAGGAGCCGACGAGCTTGTGTTCTTGGATATCGGCGCTACCCCCGAGGGACGGAACATCATGGTGAGTGTTGTGGAGAGCGTTTCGGAGCAAGTCTTCATTCCACTCACTGTTGGTGGAGGCCTGCGTAGCATTGCTGATACGCGTCGTATGCTAAGGGCAGGGGCCGACAAGGTATCCGTTAATACTGCAGCGGTTCAGGACCCCAGTCTTATCACCGAAGGAGCGCAGAGATTTGGAAGTCAGTGTATTGTGGTCGCTATAGACGCCAAGCGGGTGGAAAGCCGTGACGGCCCCAAATGGGAGGTCTGCACTCATGGGGGACGAAAGCCTACCGGCATCGATGCCATTGAATGGGCTTTGAAGGCTGTCGCTCTTGGTGCTGGCGAGTTGCTCCTTACCAGTTGGGATGCCGATGGCCAGCGAGCTGGATATGACCTTGAATTGACCTGTGCCATCAGTGAAGCTGTACCTGTGCCTGTTATCGCCAGTGGTGGTGCAGGGAATCTTGAGCATCTGTATGAGGCATTGATCATTGGCAAGGCTGATGCTGTTCTCGCGGCCAGCATCTTTCATTACCAGATGTATTCCATTCGCCAAGCGAAAGAATACTTGGCTGAAAGGGGAATACCTATAAGGACATAATGGGACATAATGAATTGGAGGACTTTGGGAAACACTTCCTAGCCTTGAAGCACAATCCAGGAAGGTCACCCCTGGAAAGGGGTTCCCACAGATTGTGGGAGAGGCTTTCAAGCGATAATGTAATGTACCCACAGGAAAAAATGAGCTATAGAGAGAATAGATATCCAGTGAAAGGCTCCCATCTATTGAGAGTTGGTAGGTGGTCTTTCCCTGGAAATTGCTATTTTGTCACTGCCTCAACTCTTAACCGTCTACCCATTCTCACGGATCCCACTTGCTGTCAAATTGTATTTGATAGCATCGAGTGGCTGGAAAAAGAGAAAAAGATAGAATGTTATTGCT
>CAZHQV010000046.1:0-13612 GCA_964534285.1 uncultured Dehalococcoidales bacterium | reverse complement strand
GGAGGGGAGAAATGGCGACCAAGAAACCATGTTGTGCTGAAGCTGCCGCAAGGATAGTGAAGAAGCTGGCGCTGCGCAATGGTTTCCAGGTGGGCGTCTCGAACTTGGAGAACGCTCTCAAGGAGGTTGCTGACCTGAAGTTAGCCGATAATGAGGCTATCAAAGAAGAGCTGCTCAAAAGGGTCAAGATTTACAATTATGTGGCGCCTGCTGTGGATAATGATTACGGAGAGGCGTTGCTCAAGGAGTACAAGCGACGAGACGGGAGAATCCAAGCAGGGAGGTGAACCGACGGCGCAAGAGAAAGAGTGGCAAGAAGGTATGCCAACCCACGAGAACATAATATTCTCCTGCCTTGGTGGGCTATCGAATACAGGTGCAACTAGCGCCCTTGCCTGTCTGGAAGTGGTCAGGGAGCTTGGTCTGGAAAAAGTAGCCTTCGGCTGTCTACCCTCATTGCCACTGAAGGTAAAGCCCGTGATAGGTAAAACCAAGGCGGCAAGAAAGCTTGTCACTGTAGACCGTTGTCCCTTTGAATGCGCCCGAAAGACGGTGGAGGCCGCCGGTTTTGAGATTACCAAGAGCATTGTGCTGGCCAGGGATATAGGGATGAAGAAGAAAGCTCTGCACCTAGATATCGGCAAGGGTCTGGGACCTCAGGAACATGTCTCCGAAGAGGAAGCAAAGAGGGCAAAAGGACTTATTGAGAAGATTATTCTCGGGGATTGAGGCTGGTTACCGTGGGCACAATATCACGTGACTCATGCCAATTAGGAGGTATAGGCTGGAAGCCCAAGTGGGCGCTGAGACCTATGACCAAGCAACAATGGGAGGTGACTCATGCTTTTCCGTAACTATAAGATAACCAGGGTTAGACGCAGTCTGTGCAATCCAGAATGGATTGTAGTGAGAGCTGAGCTCAGCGAAGATATTAGCGAGGTTTTTCCTTACCTCAACGCTGTCCTCAAGAACGCGGTATATACCCCAAAAGTGCCAAGCCTTAATGTCAAAATGGAGACGGGGTTCATAAGCATCATGCCACAGGAGATACTTGTGGGGCACGTGCTGTGTGATGAGGATGCCATAGGGGTTCTGGATTGTCTCAAGGAGTTGATAGATGATACCTGGGAGAGGCGGGACACTATCACGCCCCTTTATGAGAGAAAGGCGGAGGTAAAGGCAAAGGACGTGGTCAACTTATTGCCCAGGACCAATTGTCGCGACTGTAGCCTCCCCACCTGCTTCGCTTTCGCTGTGGCTGTGATGAGGGGACAGAAATGTTTGAAGGACTGCCCTGCTTTAGGTAGACCTGAGTTTGCCGAAGATAAGGAGGAGTTGCTCAGGCTGCTCCAGACAATTGGTTTGCAGGAAGCGGCAAAGTCAGGAGCGAGTGTTAGCAAGGCTCTGCAGTAGAGGCAAAGGTTCTATGACGCAAAAGAAAAAACTTCCACTATTCGAACGGCTCCTTACCCTCTGGATATTCCTGGCCATGGGTGTGGGGGTGGGGCTGGGTTACTTTTTTCCTGAAAGCTCGAGCTTTATCTCGCGCCTTCAGGTGGGCACCACCTCTATTCCCATTGCTGTAGGCCTTATTCTGATGATGTATCCCCCTCTAGCCAAGGTGAGATACGAGGAGATGAGGAAGGTCTTCAAAAACCTCAGGCTCCTAGGCCTCTCGCTACTGATGAACTGGGTCATTGGTCCCTTACTGATGTTTCTACTGGCAATAATCTTCCTGAGAGACTTCCCTGAATATATGGTCGGCGTCATACTGGTAGGGCTGGCGAGGTGCATAGCCATGGTTATAGTGTGGAATGAGTTGGCGGAAGGGGACAGAGAACTCGCCGTTGGTCTTGTTGCCTTCAATGCTGTCTTTCAGATTCTATTCTATGCAGTTTATATCTACCTCTTCATAACCCTGATGCTACCCAAACTTGGACTTGTTGAAGGTCTAGACGTAAGCGTATCCATTGGCGACGCCGCAAGGACCGTCCTCATATATCTTGGTATACCTTTTCTGGCCGGATTGATTACGAGGTTTAGCCTGCTAAGAACCAAGGGGCGTGAGTGGTTTGAAAGCGCATTTGCCCCCAAAATAAGTCCCATAACCCCGGCAGCGCTGCTATTTACGATTGTAGTGATGTTCTCGCTACAAGGGGAATACATAGTGGAGCTTCCATATCATGTATTGCGGATAGCCATACCGCTGACCTGCTACTTCTTCATTATGTGGTTCGGCACATTCTTCATAGCCTACAAGCTCAGGACTGGATACCGAAAGGCGACGGCTGTATCCTTTACCGCTGCCAGCAACGATTTTGAGCTTGCTATAGCGGTAGCAGTGGCGGTCTTCGGGATTGGTTCAGCCCAGGCTTTCGCCACAGTGATAGGTCCTCTCATAGAGGTTCCGGTCCTCATCGGTTTGGTGAATGTGGCTCTTTGGTTGCGCCGGCGCTATTTTCCCGCCGAGATACCCCTGCCTGAACCGAGCAAAAGCACGTCGAAACGGAAATGAGATGCAAGAGAACGGTCAATGGTTTTCCGTATTCGGTTGAGCTTCGAGGCGGCCCAGTTCAACGTTAGCTTTTCTCGTCTATAGCGGGGAAGTACGGCTTAATATCCAGAAGAGGCGTACCATCTATAGCATCTAGCCCCTTTACCTTCAGAATATTGCCTTCTCTCGCTACAAGTTCTACCACAGACAACCCTAGTGGACAGGGTCTGTCTGGCGATCTGCTTGTGAAGAGGCCATGCGGCTTCTTATCCCAGGATGGCGTCACTACAAGAGAATATCCTTTGGATTTGTGAAACCAGTATATCAGGATGATATGGGAGAACCTCTCTATGTCCCTCAGACCTTCCTCAAACTCCTGAAATATCTCCACCTGGCAAATCTCCTCCCTTCCAGCGCCCTGTCGTGGTGCTTGACTCCTGGAAGCATATGGTGAATGGATTACCCCTATGGGCTTCAATCCCAGTATCTGCTCTTCTTCCACGACGTAGCTCCAAGCCTTGAGCAATCTGCCTAGCATCGAAGGTTTGGCCTTCTTCGCAATGTGTTATGTGAATTGAGAGGCGACACTGCGGGCCTGGATGCTTGGTAGACTGTTATTACGTTCCCAAGTTCAGCAAACTCAGTTTTTACAGAACTCATTTGAGATGGAGATAGAGGCTTGACAGCGCAGGGGCGTAGAGGAGTGTTAAGCTGTATTTCATCTGGGAGCAGCCTCTTTGCTACCTTGCTTATGTCCGTGGCAGAATTCCTGTTCATCTCAATGAACATTATTTGAAGACATAGCTTGCCTTTGAATCTCGCTCTCAAAACCTCAAGACCATCAAGTATGTCGCTGAAGAGAAGGTCGATCGTGGGCCTATTGACTTGGTCAAATGCCTCTTGGTTGTGGGCGTCCATCTTGGCTACAACCACATCGGCTTTCGCAAGGTCGTCGCGTACCTCTTCCACTGACGTCAACGAAGAATTGGTCAGGACTGCCACGGGCAGGTGTAGAATTGACCTGGCTGACTCTATTGCTTGCCCCAGATTGCTAGCCAGAGTAGGCTCCCCCATTCCAGAGAAAGTAACAAAATCGGCAGCTACGCCTTTTGCGCTCTCCAGTTCTCTGGTCAATTCAGCGATGGGAACAAACTCTCTCCGCTCTGCAAGGGGATTGGCAGTGCTGCCCAGTTGGCAATAGACGCAATCGAAGTTGCAGGTTTTTCCCTGTGTGGAGAGGAGGTCTACCCCCAAGGATCTACCTAGTCGCCATGAAGGCACAGGGCCATAGATGAAAGAATGCATCGCTAGCTTCGAATGCCGATACCGGGGAACCAAAGTCACATAGTCCAAAGTCAGACATCTGTGTAGACTGTTTTGCCTGACGTTCACTAGTGTAGCATTGAACTGTGTGCGGTTTCAAAGGCATGTCCTGAGATCCAGATAGGAGACCTGCCTCAGGCAAGGACGATAGGGGGGCTTGGACACGCTAGGGATGGGGTTTGGCGCCCAAAAGGTGATGAAGGATGTAGGTGATGAGAAAGATAGATTCGTCGTTAGGGATTATCACAAACGAGAGATCGACGTGAAGGGGGGACAAGAGGAAGTCGGTTCATATTTGGCGCTTGTGCTGCAAGTGAAAAGGGAAAGGAACATCGGGGAAGTGGTTGTGGGGAGACAGAAGGTGTTTGAGTTTCGGACGGTGTGTTGTTCTGGTTCGCAGTGGCATATTATAATAGGTGTCAATCCAAAAGGTGGGGGTAGACGATCTTCAATCGGAAGAAATCGCTTATGGTAGAAAGGGGACTATGATGAGCAGAGTAGAAGGCAGAATAAGAGTCAGACCGATGGTTGTTGGAGACATTGACGCTGTGCTTGCGGTTGACAGGGCAGTAAGGGTGGCAGGGAAAGCCATTACTTATGCAAATCTCACCACCGAATATATCCTGTCTATGGACAGGGGAGTAGCACACGAGGAGAGTCCAACTAGCTACGCGGATTCGATAACTGGAGATGTGGTAGCACTGCTAGACTTCAGCTTTGTGGCTGAAGTTGGTGGTCAGGTTCGTGGTTTTATCTTAGGCCAGATAGCGCATCTGCGCGAGGCTGCTACTGAATTCGGGGTGATCCAAATGATAGGCGTTCACCCCGATTACCAGCGGAAACGCATTGGCATCAGCCTTCTCAATGCGCTAGCTGACAAATACCGTTCTAGAGGTATCAAGACAATGCGTGTAGGGGTAGACTACCGAGACAAGGACTTGCGCAGTTTGATCGAGCACATGGGCTTCGGCGTCGGTCGACTTGTGGTCTACTCCAAGATCCTTTGAGACCTAGCCTTTCTTTGTCTACACCTGGTACGAGAACGGGCCCGTCCCCTTCTAAATGCCATTTTGGTCCTTACTCCTTGCGACTTCCTATCTCTATTCCTTCCACCCGGACTGGCTGTGAGCGCACAAGCTAGAGGATCCGCTCCGCAAGGAGCGGATCCTCTAGCGCCAGTTCCATTTCCACTTGCCCTGAAGGAATATCTTTCTTGTGAACCTCACTTTCAGGGCAAAGCCTTTCCGGCGGTTCCCCTCTCGTTCCACCGCACTATGGACATTGCCCCTGTCCAGGGTGTCACTTCCTCACAAAGCTCTCCTGTGATGACAACACTTATCGGACTATGATGTTTTGGCATTGCTTTCACCTCCCGGGTGAAGGCCTATCACAATGTGGCTGGCTTTGCCTTCATACTGCTATTCACGGATCAGGGGGAGCCGATGTTTGCTTGACAAGGCAGTCAAGTTTGTGTTATAGCTTAGCAAAACTTAGGAGGTGACGAATATGGCGATTAGGAAGGTGTGTGTTGTAGGTGCGGGGACAATGGGTAATGGCATAGTGCAAGTAGTGGCACAAGCAGGCTATGAAACGGTTATGGTTGACATCAAGCAGGAGTTTGTAGACCGAGGGATGGAGGCGATTAAGGGCAGCCTTGCTAGGTTTGTAAAGAAGGGGACAAAGACACAAGAAGAGGTGGATCAGATTGTAGCTAGAATTCACACCTTAACGGACCTGAAAGAAGCTGGCAAGGATGCGGATTATGTCATTGAGGCGGTGTTCGAGAGGGCTGACGTTAAACTGCCTATATTCGAGCAGCTTGACCAAATATGCCCTAAGGAGACTATTCTAGCCTCCAATACGTCGGGGATACCAATAGCTCTACTTGCCTCTGCCACCAAGCGCCCAGAAAAGGTCATAGGCATGCACTTCATGAATCCTGTGCCCGTAATGCCGGGGCTAGAGGTCGTGGTGTCGTTGCTTACCTCGCAGGAGACCTTGAGCACCAGCCTTGAGTTTGCCAAGTCTTTGCCAAAGGAGGCAGTTGTGGTGAAGGACGCCCCGGGGTTTGTCTCAAATAGGATAATTCCATTGGTGCTGAATGAGGCGGCGAAGTTGTTGGAGGAGAATCTGGCAACTATAGAGGATATCGATAAGATATGTAGGCTATCATTCAATTGGCCCATGGGTCCATTCGAGCTATCAGACCTCGTTGGTGTGGATGTCGCCGTAGACTTGTGCGAGGGGATTTACCAGCAAACTGGATGGGAGAGATACAAGCCCACTCCATTGCTAAAGAGGATGGTGGAGATTGGATATACAGGGAGGAAAGCCGGCAAAGGTTTCTATACATTGTTTGGGAAGAAATAAGCAGGGGGAATGAGAAATGGCGCAGAAGGAGTACGTCAATATCATATATGAGAAGAAGGACAAAGTTGCTACCATAACGCTCAACAGGCCCAAAGCCCTGAATGCGTTGAGCCTTGTATTGACAGAGGAAATGCGTGATGCTTTTCAAGACGCGGAGAATGATGAGAACATCAATCTCATAGTCTTGACTGGTGCTGGCGACAGGGCTTTCTGTGCCGGCGCCGATATTTCTGAGTTTGAGCAACTGAGCGCCATAGGAGCGAGAGACTACTCCCTGGCACTACAAGAAGACACCAGACACATGGAGAGGATTAGGAAACCCATAATAGCCAAAGTAAACGGGCTCTGCCTCGGTGGGGGACTGGAGATTGCTATGGGTTGTGATCTCAGAATCGCTTCGGACAAAGCGAGGTTCGGACAGCCGGAGGTGAACTTGGCCGTTATCCCTGGCGCCGGAGGGACTCAGAGGCTCACAAGGCTTGTGGGCAAGGCCAAGGCTATGGAACTCGATATGTTGGGCGAAATGATTGATGCTGCTGAAGCGCATAGGCTGGGGCTAGTGAACCAGGTCGTTCCTGCCGAGGAGCTAGACAAAGCGGTGGATGAACTCATACAGAAACTCCTGTCGAAGAGTTCTGTCATCCTTGGAATAATAAAGCTTGCAGTGAATAAGGGAATAGAGATGGATTTGGACCGCGCGTTGTTCTACGAGGCTGCGTGCTTCGGCTCTGCATTCGGAACGGAAGATTCCAAGGAGGGAGCGAAAGCATTCCTGGAGAAGAGGAAGCCTGAATTCAAGGGGCGATAGCTGGTGTCGTTCTGGCGGGGCTTAATGGTGGAGAAGAAGAGCTGCCTGAGCTGCAGATACTACTTGATGGAAGGGGAAGAAGAGAGAGGCAGGACGAGCTTGGATTTCTGCAGCAGGAAAGGGGTTTACTTGCCGACCGCGGCATTCTCCTTCAACGATGTTTGTTGCTCGGGCGCAAATCTATGTTTCAACGCACAGGCTTTTTCCTGTCTGGAAGAAATAGCCCAAGAGTGCAATTATTATGAGAAGAAGGACAACTAAAGTCCGAAGGAGGTAAAAGTGGCGGGAATAGTATCGTACGGAGCTTATATCCCAATGTGGAGAATAGGCAGGGATGAGATAGCAAAGGGATCAGGTGGGGCATCCATGGGAGGCGAGAGGTCGGTTGCCTCGTGGGATGAGGATAGTCTGACAATGGCGGTGGAAGCGGGTTTGGATTGCCTATCAGGGATAGACCCTAAAGAGATAGACGGCGTCTATTTTGCCAGCGTTTCTTCCCCTTATAAGGAGAAGCAAGCGGCTTCCATGATCGCTTCGGCTCTAGACCTGAGGAAGGATGCCTATACTTCTGACTTTACAGATTCATTAAGAGCAGGGACTTCAGCAATAAAAGCGGCTTTCGATGCCATAAAGGCAGGGACCGCAAGAAAGATTTTGGTGACCGCTGCCGACTTGAGGACAGCCATGCCGAGGTCGGAACTTGTGCAACTATTCGGTGATGCGGCAGCGGCTTTGTTGATAGGGGAAAACGGGACTATCGCGGAAATAGAGGGGTTTTCCTCCATATCCGATGCCATACCAGGCCCGTGGAAGAGACAGGAGGATTTATATCCTAGAGTATTTGAGGCAAAACTTGATAGGATGTACGGCTTCTTGAAGGATGTTCCCGGTGCTGTGACGGGATTAATGAAAAAACACAGCGTAGAGGCGAAGGACATTTCCAAGCTTGCAGTATATGGACCCGATCCGAGAAGCTATATGGATCTTGCGAGGTCGCTCAAGATAGATCCAAAAACGCAGTTACAAGACCCTTTATTTGCCACGGTAGGGGTAACTGGAGTGCCGCATTGCTTGCTTCTCCTCGTAGGGGCTCTTGAAGCTGCGAAACCTGGTGAGAGGATTGTTTGTTCCAGCTATGGCGATGGGAGCGATGCCTTTCTTGTCAGGACTACAGATGAGGTGGAGCAGGAGAAAGGGAAGCACAGAGGCACAAAATATATATCCTCAAAGAGGATGCTACCATCGTATGCACAGTTCTCCGACTTCAAAAAGGAACGGGAGACTGGATGGCCAGACGCGGCCAGAAGTGCTCTGGTCAAATACTGGAGAGATGAGAAGTGGGAACTACCTCTTTATGGAATGAGATGCAACAAATGTGGAACGCTGCAATATCCCATAGGCAGGTGCTGTGCGGTATGTGGTGAGAGGGATGACCATGAAGATGTAAAACTTGCCAGGAAGGGCGAAATCTTCTCCTATACTCATGATTATTTGGTAGGTCCGGGAAATTTGCCCGCCGATGGCATAAATGCAACTACGAGGGCGGTTGTGGACTTGGAGGATGGGTGCAGGCTATTCCTGGAAATGGCCGACCGTGAAATGGATGAGGTGGACATAGGCATGCCTGTTGAATTGACTTTCAGGCTTTTCAATCAGAAAAGCAACTACCGATATTATGCTTGGAGAGCCAGGCCTGTCAGAGAATAAACTTGGGGAGGTAAGAAGAAATGCAAAAAGGTATCAAGGATAGAGTTGCTATTATTGGCACCGGGGTTACCAAATTTGGGGAGATTTGGGAGAAGGATGAGGAGGACTTGCTTGTTGACGCAGTATATGAAGCCTGTGATGAGGCACATGTTGATTTGAGGAAGGATATCGAAGCAGCGTGGGTGGGCACTTTCTACCCTTTCTCTGGGACATCAGGTAACGCTGCTGCTGATCCCCTTAAGCTTTATGGGAAGCCGGTCACCAGGGTGGAAAACTATTGTGCGACAGGCATGGAAGCTGTGAGAAACGCCGCATATGCTGTAGCTGCTGGTATCTATGACATCGTTTTGGCTTGTGGAGTGGAAAAGATTTTGGATCAAGGTTCACGAGGGCTTCCCGGAATGGAAGACCTATTTCCACATCCAATAATCGTGGCTGAATCTATGCCCGCCTTATTTGCCCTTTGTGCTAATAGGACATTCAAGGAGTGGGGGTGGACAAAGGAAGATCTGGCGAGGGTTGCTGTCAAGAACCATCACCATGGAGCGAAACATCCCAAAGCTCATTTCAGAAGGGAAATAGACCTAGATACGGCACTAAAAGCCCCAATTGTGGCTTCTCCCCTTGGCCTTTTCGATTGCTGTGCCATGTCCGATGGTGCGGCTGCGGTTATACTTACAAGGCCAGAGATAGCCGAGGATTTGGTGGGCAGTGGCAACTACGCCACGATAAAAGCACTGGGAGAGGCCGTGGAGACTGCTCTTCCCTTCTACAGGCGAGATTGGACTGGGTTGTCGCTGCCGGCAAACGTAAAAGCAGCTCAGGCAGCATACAAGGAGGCAGGGATACAGGACCCACGTAAGGAACTGGATTTTGGGATAGTTCATGACTGCTTCACAATTACGGAACTAATAAATTATGGAGATATGGGGCTATGCAAGCCCGGTGAAGCGGCAGACCTAATAAGGGAGGGGGTTACGGGAATAGAGGGCGAATTCCCGATAAATCCCGACGGGGGGCTCAAGTGCTTTGGACATCCTATCGGCGCTACGGGGGTCAGGATGACAGCGGAGCTTACAAAGCAAGTGTTGGGAAAGGCAGAAGGCTACCAGGTCAAAGATGCGAAGGCGGGGTTTGCGCATAATCTCGGTGGTCCATTCGTAGTGGCTTTCGTTACCATAGTGGGGACGCCGGATTGGGAGCCAGGTGGAAAATAGAATCTGATATTTGGCGAGTAAGAGAACTAACTTGGGGAAGGACTGGCTTGATATAGTTGAAGCCAGTCCTTCTACGTTGTAGCTTCAGGTTTTGCTGCTGGCCATAACATGGTCACGGTTTCGTATTCGGTATTCACACGCGTCCGGTAGATGACATCACAAGCTGAAGCTCTGCTTGCTCAGTTCGGCCTCAAAGCGAGAAAAGGACTAGGTCAGCATTTCCTCGTCGAGGAGGATGTGCTGGCCTGCATTCTATCTGCTGCTGAGCTTAGCTCTCAGGATGTCGTGATTGAGGTGGGCCCCGGCCTGGGTATGCTGACCAGCAAGCTGGCCGAGAGAGCAGCCAAAGTTGTTGCTGTTGAACTGGATCTCAGATTGGTTGGCGTTCTAAGAAAACGGCTTCGCCTTTTCCCAAACGTTAGAATTGTCCAAGGTGATATACTTAAGCTTGCTCCAGGGCGACTTCTGAAGGACGATTTAGAAGCACTTGCGTCTGGTGAGGGTTACAAAGTTGTTGCTAATCTGCCCTATTACATTACTTCTCCAGTCCTGCGTCACTTCTTGGAGGCCTCGTGGAAGCCCTCGTTGATGGTGGTAATGGTGCAGAAAGAAGTAGGCGAAGCCATAGCCGCTACCTGCGGTAAGATGACCTTGCTTAGTGTTAGGACACAGTTCTATAGTGGGCCCACCATCATAGCTCACGTGCCGCGTCGGAGCTTCTATCCCGCACCAAAGGTGGATTCGATTCTGTTGCGCCTTGATGTTTACTCCAAGTTGCCTATCGAAATATCTGATACTGATGGTTTCTTTGACATAGTTGCCAGTGGCTTTAGCTCGTCTAGAAAACAGCTTCGCAATTCTCTGGCCCAAGGTTTGGGAATAACATCGGATCAAGTTGCCTTCCAGCTCGAGGAGGCGGGGATAGAACCTAGGCGGCGAGCGGAAAGCCTCAGCCTTGAGGAGTGGAGAAAAGTAT
This sequence comes from uncultured Dehalococcoidales bacterium, assembly GCA_964534285.1. GTDB lineage: Bacteria > Chloroflexota > Dehalococcoidia > GIF9 > AB-539-J10 > JADFUX01. The sequence continues at coordinate 2,717 of CAZHQV010000046.1, read as the reverse complement.
GGGAGCTTTTTGCATCACTTGGAGACGAATCGCGGTGCTAACTGTCTATGCGCCAGCCAAGGTGAATCTTGTTCTCGAAGTCTTGGGCAAATATGACGAAGATTACCACCGAATCTCCAGCATTACTCAAGCAATAGGATTGTGGGATATTCTCAACTTTGAGCTAGCTGATGAAGTATCCTTCAAATGCAGTGAGCCAAGCTTGGAAGAGGGCAACCTGGTTACCCTGGCTGCTGTACTTCTCAAGGAGGTTACGGAATACGGCAAAGGAGCGAGAATTGAGCTTCAGAAGCATATACCCTGGGGCATGGGATTGGGAGGAGGTAGCAGCGACGCAGCCGTAACCCTCTTGACTCTTAATGAGCTTTGGGGGAGCCATTTATCAACGCGCGCCTTGCTTCATTTGGCGTCTAGGCTAGGTTCAGACGTCCCCTTCTTCATCTATGGAGGCACTGCTCTAGTGGAGGGTAAGGGGGAAAAGGTGACGCCGCTGCCAAGCACGCCTACCACTTGGTTTGTGTTGCTGGCGCCGCCATTGCCCAGAATCGCAGGCAAAACAAGGCAACTCTACAACAAATTAAGTCCTGGCCATTTCACCAAGGGAGAATTTGTTCATGCAGCTTTGGCATCTTTGATGCAGGGAAAAACGATTGCGACTTCACTCCTATTTAACGTTTTTGACCAAGTCAACTCTGACGTCTTTCCTGGGATCGATGAATATAGGAAGAAGTTCAGGGAAGCCGGAGCCCCAAGCGTCTGTCTATCTGGCTGTGGATCCTGTCTTTTTACCATGCTCTATGAAGAGGATGAAGCTAATGAGCTATGCTTATGTCTGCAAAGGCAGGGGCTAGAATGCTATGTGGCATCTTCACTGCTGAGGGGAGCCGGTGGCTGAGTTAATTATAGCCAAAAAGGAAAGGCGAAAAAGGTGGCTTAAGACCGCAGCTTATGGTCTTGGCCTCATCGGTCTCAGCCTTGGCCTCTTCTATTTGGTTCGGTATTTGGTGGCCCATTTCGACATATCAGGGCAAGAGTACGCTACTACAGCCTATCTGGTTGTTTTTGTAACCACCTTGGTATCTAACGCGAGTATTCTCGTTCCTGTGCCCATTCACATTTCTGTGATAATAGCGGTAGCATCAACTTGGAACCCCCTTGTCACAGCTTTTGTAGCCAGCGTAGGTGGTACATTAGGGGAAATCACCGGTTATTATGCTGGTTATCTAGGGAAGAGGATAGCGATACCCGAGAACACGCCGGGGTACAGCAGGCTTGTAGATTGGATGAAACGAAATGGGCCATGGGCTATTTTCGTTATTTCCCTCCAACCCATTTTGCCTTTTGACGTAGCCGGGTTACTTGCGGGAGCCTCGAGAATGCCATTGTGGAAGTTCTTATTGCCCTGCTGGGCGGGAAAATTCCCTAAGTATATTTTGTTTTGTTATTTTGGTTCTTGGCTTCTCCAGTTCTTGCCTTCTTGGTTTTGACCGACAGGACTAGCTTTTCCTCCTCCTCCCAGGTCTTTGTTTCCCCATCCAGCCTTGCTTTAAGCAACTTCCGAAGCATCTCGCCTACTTCTGGGCCTGGGCGAATGCCTAACTTTGCCAGATCGTCTCCACTCAGGTGAGGCTTCACATACCTCAACTCATCTAAGAATAGACTGAGGTGGTGGCATGTTGTTGAAGATTCTGAGGCTATGGCATTGGCTTGTATCGCCAAAGGATCATAGTCCCTAAGCAAGAAATGGATTTCACTGCGTTTCATCAGAGGTCTATCTAAGAGTGGCAGATGAGGTCTGAGATCAACTGTATCACGCAGTGCTTGAGCTAGTCTTTTTGATATATTAAGGCGGCGAAGGAATTGCTCATTTCCCTTCTGGCTAAGAGAACAAGCAAGTAGGCAGAAATAGAGCGGTACGATCCGCCCCGACTCACTTAGTCGGCGTGCCTTGCCAAATTTCTCAGTTATCCATTGATTGGTAGTGAGAGGCAAGTTGATCCTTTTCAGCACCCCAAAACGCCTAAGCCGATTCAGGACATTTTCGGGATATCTCTCCTTGAGGATTGATTCTAGCTCATGCCTTATCCTGTCGCCGCTTATGGTGTCTAGCATGACAATATCACGCTCAAGCAGTCGAGCAGTTTGTGGTTCAAGCTCAAATGCTAGTCGTTGCTCGTAGCGGATAGCCCGCAAGATTCTGGTGGCGTCGTCAGTGAAGCTCCTTGCATGTAGAATGCGAATGAGGCGCTGTTCCAAATCTTCCTTTCCCCGATAGGGGTCGATCAACTGTCCGTAATTGCCTGGGGCAAGGGATATGGCCATAGCATTGATGGAGAAATCTCTGCGGAAGATATCATCTCTGACCGTGCCTGGTGTAACCGTTGGCAGTGCTCCAGGCCTGTCATAGGTTTCCTTGCGTGCGCTTGCCAAATCTATGACGAAATCTCCCAGGCTGAGCTTTGCCGTGCCGAAGCGGGGGTGCAGAGTCGCTTTCGCTGAGCCAATTTCAGTTGCCTGCTGAGCGAGAGTGATTGCATCGCCTTCAACTACCAAGTCGATGTCCAAGCTGGGGTAGCCTAGAAGCAAATCACGCACTACGCCACCAACGAGGTACAGACTTTGCCCTAGCGCTTGAGCGTGCGTCCTGATATCGTGGATCAATTGTTGGAGCGGTTGAGGCAAATATTGTTCAACCTGATAAGCAAGACTAGTGTAAC
>CAZHQV010000045.1:0-13643 GCA_964534285.1 uncultured Dehalococcoidales bacterium | reverse complement strand
AGGGTGACATTTTCATAGAACACTTACATGGTGACTAAATCATAGAACCTCAACATCAGCCAGCAGACGCGCTTGACAAAACACCATAGGTGTGTTATATTACAAATGTCCCGAGTAGCTAAGTACAAGCAGAGAACCAAGTAAGCGAAAGCTGAAAAGAAGGAACTTGAAGCGAGGTTACCCGGGACATTTTCTTTATACCAGGAGCAGTAGCCTTTTCTCTTGCTACCGAAGACGCTGACTACTGCTCGCACACACGTCTCATTTCCAAACCCCCAATACCTCTTGACAAATTGCAGTGTATCTGTTTAACTGGTGTCGTCCCGAGTAGCCAGGCCTAACCGTGGAGTGATACCAAGTAGGCGCAAGCTGAAGAAAGTGCCAAGAAATAATAGAACTGGGCACAAGGGAGGCGAAGCTGAAAGGTAACAGAGGCAACCAAAGGTGAGGTTACTTGGGGCAATTTCTTTATGTTGGTTATCCGCATTCCCATTTACTCCGGCTGACCGTCCTAAAACAGTTCAAGAAGCCGACGTCACATTGCGGTTTTCCGGTACGCCCGTAAGGTAAACAGGATGCGTACGCTTTTCGTTGCGCTTTCCTGGATGGCGAGGATGTGGGAGTAGCTGCCAAGACCACATATTGATGAGGTATCTACCTACAAAACATATGTTACTCTTGCCATTCGACTCGCAAAATATGCCAGTCCCTTCAGAGACAATGAGAAATCACCTGGCTATCAAGTGACAGTCCAAGCCCACAGCACATTTCGCATCAGGTCAAGCTGCATATCGGCGGTCGTATCATCGTCGTTGTTTCATTCGTATTGTGTAGCGTGCTCTACCTTTGATGCATTGCCTATGTTCAATTTGTCTAGGAAATCGCTTCAGAGTTATTGACTTATGCTAGCTTCCGAGATATTCTAGAAGTAGCGGCCGAGCTAACGCCCGCGGCGTCAGCCCGGGGAAAACGAATTACAGCCTCTGGGAGGAGAGATGAACAAAGCTAAGTGGTATGACAGGCCGATTTATGTAATGGTTGCTTTGGCACTGGTCTTGTCTGTAGGAATAACGGCACTGCCACTGGCAGAAATCGTGGAGGCAGTACCGCCCTGTCAGCCAGATGTCTGGGTAGATGATACCGGGCCTTCCTGTCCTGGCACAGGCAACGGAACCCAGGCCGACCCATACTGCACGATACAAGAAGGCGTCAATCACGTTTGCGACGGCGGCACAGTGCACGTCCTGCCAGGAAAATATGACGGAGGAATAACAGTCGTTACGCCCAATGTTACGATTGAGTCCATCGATGGCGCCCAAGTGACGACTGTGGACGACACTAGTGACAATGGCTTCGTGGTCGGCGCACAGGGCGTGACCATAGATGGATTCACGATTACCGGCTTTGGTGGAGGCACAACTAGTCCAGCTCCTGAGGGCACTGGTGATAGCTTCGAGATTAATTTCTATCATGGTTGTGGCATTATTCTGACTGGAGGGGGGACTGCACACAATTGCACCATAAAGAACAATATTATTGAGAACAACGGTCACGGCATTTTGATTGAGACTGATAATAACCAAATTCTATATAACAACATCCTAAATAATTCTGCAGTGGTCCATTCTGGCGTTCACCTCAGCGAGGATGCCTCAGGCAACGAGATTCACTGCAATAACATTGAGGGCAACCTTCCTGGAGTTGCTAAGGGGGCGGACTACTTCTACGGAGTTGGTAACGAGGTGGGAGGCACCGTCAACGGCACCAACAACTACTGGGGCTGCAGTGAAGGACCTGGAGCTGCTGGTTGTGACACATTTTCAGGCAATGTGCTTTTCAACCCTTTCTTACGTGAGCCATTCCAGCACTCCGAGGTATGTGGCGGAACCCCTCCAACTGTACCTCCAAGGGTGCCCACTACTAGCCACTGGGGCGTGGTTGCTATGATAACCCTGTTTGCTGGATTCCTGGTGTGGACCGTCCGGAGAAGACGACTGGCTTCGTGAACAGGTAGTTAGCCTGACACGCCGATGGCAAAGAAGCCGCCTCGTGGGTTATCCAGCAAACAAGCTGGTGATCTCGAGACTATTGAATGGCTCGGGCCCAGCTGCCATACGTGACTCGACTCCGTTAGAATGAGGTGCCCCAAAGGTGGAAGCTAAGACTTAAGAACATGCCGCGTTCTCCCGCTTCACCAGCGCAATAAGCATTAGGATTACTACAACCTGACTCCATACCGCGTACGGAGCATCATATTGCTGGTTTGTCTTTGCCTTTTTGCAAATTCGCATCCGGTAGTGTAGCTTGTCTTTCACGTATTGTTTCCATTTTGGATTCCTCTACAAGCCCTTCTATCTGAGCTTGGCTGGCGTATAACTGAACCGGGAAACGATTGAAATCAAGCCATGGCGGGGAGTATCTACAAGCCAAAATGGAACCACCAGCTAGCTCGCTCTGGCATAGGAAGTTGAGCCAGCTAGGTCTCGCTTGCTATACTTGTGAGAGAGGCCACTGTGAATGATTGGGATAGTTGCCAAAGGGATTTGGGCGTCTATTTCAATGACGTATCCTTGTTGCAGCAAGCCTTTGTGCACAGTTCTTACCTCAATGAGAACCCTGATTTCCCCCTGCCTGACAATGAGCGGCTTGAGTTCTTGGGCGACGCCGTCCTTGACTTCATAGTAGCCGAAAACCTCTATGCACATTTTCCTCAATTGCCTGAAGGGGATCTGACCATGATTCGCGCTTTTCTGGTTTGCCGCGAGAGCCTAGATGAGATAGCTTCCTCGCTTGGACTTGGCCGCTGGCTTCTGCTGGGGCGGGGTGAGGAGGCAACCGGAGGCAGAACAAGGCAAAGCAACTTGGCGGACGCCATGGAAGCGCTAATCGGAGCCATATACCTTGACCAAGGGTTAAGTGTAGCTAAGGAATTTGTCCTTAGGCAACTTGAGCCATTTGTACAAAGGATAAGGGTGCGGGGAATAAGTCCCAATTACAAAGCACTACTACAAGAGTTCATTCAGAAGCAAACACAGGTAACGCCAAGTTATCATGTGACAGAAGCGATTGGTCCTGACCATGACAGACAATTCACGGTTGAAGTTGTGATAGAAAGAGAGGTGCTGGGCAGCGGCATGGGAAAGAGTAAGAAGGCAGCTGAAGTGGAAGCAGCAAGGATAGCATGGGAGAAATTGAGGTGTAGCCATGGGCAAAAAGGATTATGCGTGGAGAGAACAGAAAAAGGCTAAAAAGGACGCAAGAAAAAGAAAGGAAATCTCTGAGCTCTTGCCGCAGGCAGAGGTCGAGGTAATCAGAAAAGGCAAAAAGGAGCCGAGCGTTGAGGAATAGCAGGTTACCGGCATATTTGGAACTCTACCGTAGCGGCGAGCTAGCAGACCGAGTGGAAATGGCTAGGGCTCTATTGCACAGTTGCCATGTTTGCCCTCGTTCTTGTGGCAGCAACCGCTTGGACGGCGTTGTAGGCCAATGTCTCACCGCCAAAGAAGCAATGGTGTCAAGCTGTGCTCCCCATTTCGGTGAAGAATCACCGTTAGTGGGAAGATATGGGTCGGGTACCATATTCTTCACCAATTGCAACCTGAGATGCGTGTTCTGTCAGAACTATTCTATAAGCCAGCTAGGCGAAGGCGAAAAAGTCAACAGCCAGGAGCTAGCTTCGATGATGCTTTTCCTTCAAGCGCGCGGCTGTCACAACGTAAATCTGGTATCGCCAACCCATGTAGTGCCTCAGATCTTGGAGGCGCTGCAGATAGCCATAGAATCGGGATTGTGTATTCCATTGGTGTATAACAGCGGTGGCTATGATTCCGTAGAAACGTTGCGAATACTCGATGGCATTGTCGACATCTATATGCCGGACATGAAGTACAGCGATGAAGACATTGCCAAGGAATTATCAGGGATTGAGAACTACCCGCAGGTGAACAAGGCAGCAGTTGAAGAGATGCACCGACAAGTAGGCGATCTGGAAACAAGCCAAGAAGGAGTAGCACGACGAGGGCTTTTGGTACGGCATCTCGTCTTGCCCAACCGCTTGGCGGGAACAAAGGAGGTGGTTGACTTCATTGCCAAGGGAATCTCCCCGAATACTTATGTCAACATCATGGCTCAATATCATCCCTGCTACAAGGCCCATGAGATTCCGAGTTTGGCAACGCGAATATCAAGAGCAGAGGTTCAGGAAGCAGTAGAGCTCGCTCGCCAAGCAGGTCTAAGTCGGCTGGATAAGGCTGAGTCAATAATCTTGCAGCTTTGACATGGCACAGATGGCTAGTCTTTCAGCTACGGTTCATGGCCGCGTTCAAGGCGTCTTTTTCCGCTATTTTGTCTACGATATAGCTAGAGGATTGGGATTGAAGGGCTACGTGAGCAACCTGCCTAGCGGTGACGCTGTGGGTGTTGAAGCTGAGGGAGACAAGACGCAGCTGGATAAGCTCGTAGACCAACTCAAGATAGGTCCTCCCGGGGCTTGGGTTAGCAGGGTGGAAACGAACTGGTCAGGCTATTCGGGCAAATTCAGGGATTTTCGCATCAGATATTAGATCTGCGAAGCCGACTCCTACACATCGACAACAGTTCCTGCCATCAACTCCGGCTCCGTCGAAAGATTCGACTTGGGGCACCATATTGGTACGGCTGAATGGAGCAGGCGCCTCCCGTGGATATCCACCGAAGCAACCTGCACCGACAATTTCTATCCCGATACCTTCTCTCTGGTTCCCTATTGTCGGCTCAGGGCAAACTTCAGCCATCTCCTTCACCCAGACTCTGCTTGGTAGAAAGATAGACCTCGCTTTTGCCACCACTTTTTTTCACCAAGTGAATTCCCTCGATCGTCATGGTCTTGTCCACTGCCTTACACATATCGTAAATGTTCAGAGCCGCTATGGACACAGCGACCAACGCCTCCATTTCAAACCCTGTTTTCCCAACGCCCTTGGCAGTAGCAGTAATCTGGATGAAGCCACCATTCCGCGGAATGTGGAACTCAATTGCAACACTAGTAAGCAACAGCGGATGGCATAGAGGTATAAGACGAGGGGTTTCTTTCGCTGCCAGAATCCCGGCTGTCTGCGCTACAGTCAAAACGTCTCCTTTCGCTATCCCGCGTCGACGAATGAGGTCCAGAGTCTCAGCCTTGAGCTTCACCCTGCACTGCGCCACTGCCTGACGTTTAGTTTCTTCCTTTTGGGTAACATCTATCATGTGGATTCGCCCTGACTCCATTCTCAACCTCCAATCCGATACATTCTTGGCTTCATGACGACAGCGCCATCCGTCAAACAATGATGCTCTAACTTGGAACCAACCGCTTGTAGAATTAAGCGCTCTATCTCCTGTACTGAAGCATTGCTGCGCAAGGGCTGCTTTAAGTCAATCCCATCATCCGATAAAAGGCAAGGGCATAAGCGCCCACATGAAGTAAGCCGTAATCGATTGCAGCTGGAACAAAAAGGCTCTGTCATAGGGCTAATGAAGCCTATGGTGCCTCTAGCTCCAGGTAAACGGAAATACCTGGCAGGTCCCTTGCCAGCTATCGAAGGGCAGGGCTTAAGCGCGCCGAGTGACTCAATACGCTGTCGCAATTCACTCGATGGTACAAGTTTCGTCATGTCGGTAAAAGGCATCAGTTCAATGAATCGAACGTGCCATCCTTCCTTATAGGTCATGTTGGCGAAGTCAAGCACCTCATCATCATTTATGTCCCGCATCACTACCATATTGATCTTTACCGGGCGTAGACCGTTAACCATTGCCGCCTCAATTCCAGCAAGGACATCCACTACTTCTCCAAAGCGTGTAATATACCGAAATCTATCAGCCTTAAGAGTGTCCAAGCTTACGTTAACCCGCTTCAAGCCTGCTTGCTTGAGCTCTAGAGCATATCTTTTGAGAAGCGTACCATTTGTGGTCAAAGATATTCCCTCAATTCCCTCTATCTGCGAAAGCATTCGAACAAGTATGGGCAGCTCCGCTCTAATCAGTGGTTCACCGCCGGTAAGCCTCACTTGGTTTATGCCCAGTCCTGCTGCTGCTCCGACCACGGTCCGAATCTCTTCGTAGGAGAGCAGATCGCCATGAGCTATCAGTGCGACTCCCTCAGGCGGCATACAATAGACACAGCGCAAGTTGCAGCGATCGGTAACAGAGATTCTAAGGTAGCTTACGCGGCGTTGAAAAGAATCAAAAAGGCCAATCATCGGTCTCACCTCATTTGCACATGTCCTTAGCCATGGTTACCAGTTTTATTCCTTCCACCTGGCTGAAAATAGCTCCTTCGCTTATACAACGAACGGTTTTCTCTGTCTCAATCACCTTTACCCCTGCAATGACATCCACACCCCAGTCGAAGAAAACGGGCGACAGAGGAGTGGTAGGCCCTATCACGACAACAAAGCTATTCTTGCTTAAGCCCAGCAACTTCTCTATGGTGTGATTAATCAACGACGTTCCCGTGATGCCAACCACATCAGCATGAGGCAGTATTTCCTCAACTGCTTCCGCCGGTAAGTCTCCCTGTTGCGGTTTTTGCTCTATGACCCAGAGTCTCCCTGCTACTTCTCCCAGGCTCGAAACCCACGGGAAGTGACCCACAACGGCAATATTCTTGCCCCTCCCTCTATGCGCCAGAATATCAAAGGCATTCTCCTCAGTGCATCTGGATTCATCGATGTCGATTAACGAGTTGATAGCCGCCATTCCGATGGATGCCTCCAAAAGGTTCTCCGACTTGGCATATTGTGCCAGCTCTAATGCCGACTTCTGAACTAGACTTCCCACGCCTCGCACCGCCCTATGGTATGGATGCCCCTCGGCGAAGGTAGAAGCCAATCCACAGTTCCTGCTTACTACCGCGGTCCAGAACACACAGGTATGTACTTCATGCACGGAGCTGTCCTCCCCCAGACCGGAAATCAAATCATCAAGGATCGCCACCTTTTTCCTCCTTGGCTGCAAAGTAGAAAGTGCCGAAGCAACCCCGTGGCTCTACTATTTTCAGGAGATTGCTCCGCTGCGCTGACAGTGGCATTTCACAGCACCTGATTCAACCCATCAGGCAGATTTTCAGGATGGTCACATATTACCGGCTCGATAAATGGTTGACCATTCTTCACTTCGATTATGTTTTTCCCAGCTTCAGACAGAAGGAATTCAACAAACTGAGCGGCGAGCCCCTTATTCTGAGCATGGAGAGGTGTAGTAATGCCATATACTATCGCCGCACCCTTCTTAGCGTTATAGGTGGGTGGGAGGCCAACGTCCTTAATAATCTCTATAGACGCTTGATTGTAGAAGTCTTCCACCCCAGGAAGTTCTGCATTGGTTTTGGAAAGGTTAATGTGATCGTCCAGCTCAATGAAATCGACCTCGTGCTGCACTGCCACGGAGCGGTATTCGAAAGCATAATCCAAGTCACCTGTCTGAAGCGCCACAATCAGGTCAACCGACTTCTTGCTGACTATTTCTTCACTACCACCAAGCCTGGCTTCGCTAGTGCCACCTGTTCTGCCTCGTTCATGCTCAGTTCCCGGAAAAAGGGCATCATATAGCCCATCGGCGTTTGAGTCAGGAATCAGGCCGAACTCAGCAGCCTCATCATGGTAGTACTTCTGAGCCAACTGAGTCACCAAGAGCGTTCTATAGCCACAAGGGTCAGCATCAGGGTCGGAGTGTCCGTAGCTAACAGTATCATTTCTAAGAACATCATACCAGGTGCGTTCGCCGCTCTCTATTTCCTCAGACCCGGGAGCACCGTCACGGTAGCAAAGCACCATCTTGTTTCTGGCAAAGGCTATATACCAGTCAGCGTAGCCATCCGCATAGAGCCTGTCAGGAATGAGCCTGTAATCAGCGGAGGCGATTATGTCAGGTGGGCTTTCGCCAGCCTGTTCCTGTGCTATTGCTCTGCTTATTATCTCAGCACTTCCTCCTGATTCGAGCACTACATCAACGTTGGGATGTAGTTCCTCAAACTCAGCTTTCAAGTCTGCAAACGGCACTGCCAGACTCCCCGCACGAGAAATCCTTAGCGTCTCTGTCTCTGAACCACAGCCAAGAATTGTTGCAGTTAAGGCCAACGCCACAAGAATTGGAACCATCTTTGCCACTATGCGTTTCATTAGAAACCCCATTTTCTAAAACACGTGAATTGCCGAAGCCTTAAATGTGATCCATGCTTTGACCCCCTCTCTTAAGTCAAGTTCCTCGAACGCCTGGCGTGTAATGAGGCAAGTAAAATCTGGAGGCAGGCTCACGGTGACATAAACCACTGAGCCCCTCTCAGCTATCTCACTGATCACGCCCTGAAAGCAATTTCGCGCTGTGGATTGAAACAGCTCCCTAGAAATGAGAATGTCCTCGGGGCGAAGGGAAAGGCGTATCTGGCCCCTCGATTCCGTTATTGCCCTAAGTCTCACACCACCGATATCGATAAGGGCGCCGCCATCGTCTCCACCCTCAGCACTGCCGGTGAAGATGTTCCGTGAGAGAGCAAATCGTGCTACGAATTCCGAACTCGGGTGACGTAGAAACTGCTCTGGAGTTCCTACCTGGGCTATTGAGCCATCGTTCAGCACAGCAACCTGATCGCCCAGAGCCACTGCTTCTTCAAAATCATGTGTAACATGGATAATCGTAACTCGCACCCGCCGATGCACCTCCCTCAACTCTCTTTGCATCCTTTCCCTAGTCTCTGGATCCAGAGCACTTAAGGGTTCATCAAGCAAAAGAACCTTGGGCTCGGTAACCAGCGCCCGGGCCAGCGCCACCTTTTGCTTTTCACCGCCACTCAGAGTATCGGGTCTTCGCTTTAACAGATGGGCGATTCCCACTGTCTCAGACATAGCACCTACCTTTGCCTTTGTCTCATGCTTGGGGCACCTCATTAACCTTAAGCCAAAGGCAATATTCCTCTCTACAGAAAGGTGAGGAAAAAGAGCCTGGTCTTGGTAAACAATCCCAATTCCCTTTTTTTCAGGACTGAGCCTAGTGACTTCCCTGCCGTCAATCCAGACTTCTCCCTCAAGCACCGGATAGAGCCCAGCCAAAGCCTCCAGAAGGACAGTCTTGCCTGCGCCTGTAGGTCCGAGGATGATGAAATATTCACCTGGGTTGATATCCAGATTGATGTTCCCAAGCAGAAAACCACCCAAATCTACTTTTAAGTTCTTTATGGTGATCATGCCTGCTCTCCTCTATAGGCAATCGACCTAAGTGCGATAAAGGCAATGAGGGAGATAAGGATTGCCAATGCTGCAACCGGTCCGGCGTACTCCAGGCCGAAGTCGAAGCGGTCAGCAACTAAGACAGGAAGCACCTTTGTGTTCCATCCCAGAAAGGAGGCGCTGTACGCAATAATCACTATGGCACCAAATTCGCTCAAGCCTCTAGCCCACATAAGCACTGACCCTGAAAAGATACTTCTCCAGGCTAGGGGCAGGGAGACCTCAAGGAATGACCTCCAAGGCGAAGCGCCTAAGGTTCTGGCCACCTTCTCCAGCCTGACATCCACTGCCTTGAAGCCCTCCTTAGCTGAGTCGATAAGAAATGGAACGCTGACAAACATCATAGCGATGACCACCCCGGCATAAGTCCGGAAGAAGTCGATGCCTATAGCATGAAAGACCTTGCCCCCCACAAAACTGCTGCCAAAGACAAAGAGCAGGGCAACGCCAGCCGCGGAATGGGGGATTACGATGGGCACATCAATAACTGCCTCCAGGAATCTCTTTCCCCGAAACCGGTGTCGAGCCAGAAGATAAGCCAAGGGAACTCCGAACAGCAGCCCCATCAGAGTAGCTGTCACCGCAGCGGAGATAGTAAGCAAGATGGAGGAGTATACATCCTCCTCTAGCAGTGTGTTCCACAACGTCCCTGCAGAAGACGAAAATATCGTCTTGAGAGGGGGAGCAAAAAGAAAGAGCAATAACAGGGTGCCTAGTACAGCAAAAACTATGCTCATGCCATTAGGCTTTCTCCAGATGCGCATTTCACCCTCCTTTAAGTGGGACAGAACGCCTCATGCCTTCACGCAATACTTCAACCGTTTGCACACGGCTGGCGCAGGGGGGCCCCCCCACATGTGGAAGACGCGTTTACCCGCCACTTAACAGCATGGACACAAAAATAGCACCTCATTTCAAGAGGTGCCCAAAAACAATCGACGAGATTCATCTTCTCTCCTTTCCAACCACGGGAGGCACACGCATTTCTGCCCGCACCCTCGAGACTTTCAGTCTACCGGCTGCCTGCCATAGGTTGCCCTTTAGGCCCAGCAACTCGGAGAGAGCTCATATTTGGTTTCACGATATGATATTACAAACTCGATGCAGCGTCAACGCAGCCACGAGACAAGTTCATTGCAGCGACGGGTCTGCTCCCTTTTGTCCGCGGTGTTTCCTGCTGCCTGTTCTATGGTGAGAACCGTCCTGCACAGCAGCTCAGAAGATAAGGAGTGCCTTCATCCGCGTTACCCAGGCCTACAATAGCATCCCAGGCAATACGGGAAGCGCCTTTAGCAACGAAAGCTTGTGCTTGACCATCAAGACAGAGGCAGTACCAACCCATCGTTACGGCAACCCTGTTCTCGAACCGCCCCTCCAGGCGCTATGTCACCAATCTATCTCCTATTATGCAAAAGCCAAGGATGATTTTCATCAATCGTCGCCATACCTGCTTGATCAATCAGCCATTCAGCAACATGACCCTTCTTTCCCATAAGGCCCGTTAGCGAATAGGCAGGATCGATTGACTATCTCCCCCTTGCTGTCTACCGAGCCAGAATAAGCTCCAAAGACACCGGGCTTATGTTGGTGGCTTGTCAGCTTCACAATGTGATTTTGAATCTAGCGCTTTGCCGTTGACCGTTGAGACAGACTCGTTCAACAAGTATCTGTTTGTCACTCCCCAACAGGCGAAACCACCAGAAGGCTAGCTTGTGTCTACTGAGATACGCGAGCTTACCCGCTATTCTTGCGACGCGCACTCGCCGCCTTCGCCTTTGAGCGTCTCCACAGCGTGGGGAAGCACGGCTAAGATTGGCTCAAGACATTCACGCACTGCCTTGGGACTACCAGGCAGATTGATAATCAAGCAGCCCTTGCGTGTGCCAGCAACTGCTCGGCTTAACATCGCCGTAGGAGTCTTCCTTAAGCTCTCGGCTCTCATCGCTTCAGCAAAGCCAGGGACGACCCTATCTACCACGGAAAGGGTTGCTTCAGGGGTAACATCCCTAGGACTGAGGCCAGTACCACCTGTAGTGATGATCACATCTGTCCTGTCCTTGTCTGCCCATTCAACCAACTTATCGGCGATGACTTCCATGTCATCGGGAACGACACCATAACTTGTAATGCGCACATCCAGGGCGGCGATAGTATCCCGAACAACTTCGCCACTTATATCATGGCGCTCACCACTCCACCCTTTGTCGCTAACGGTCAATATTGCTACGGTAAACATCTTCTCTCACGTATCACTGTGAGACGCTTCACCGACCCCTCCTACACGCTCACTGCTTGAGCCTAGCGCGATGGATGAGCCACACTTGTTTCTCACGGAAATATCAAGGGTTCTCACTTTTCCAACCCCCTTTAGTGTTGAAACCATAGCCAAAACAGTTTGGGCAATAATGTCTTTAACGAAAGGCTTCATAGACACTTGCTTACCATTAACCAGAACCAAGGTATCACCCTCAGCCCCCGAGACAAAAGTCTCTTCTATGAAATCAGCTATCGCCTGGGTATCACCTATTGGAAGTTGGGGCACATCGACGTCTAACGGGCCATCGGTGACAATGGCGGAAAGCTCTTCTATTGAACACAACAAGTCATCCCCTAGCTCTTTTCTATGTACTTCAATCTTGGCGGCTTTGCTCTTCCTGAGTCCTTCAACCAAGACAAGGTCAAATTCAGCACCAACTGTACGCAGAATTTCTTCAATTCTGGGGTCGTGATCAACGCTTTTGATAAGGACAAGCTTGTCGGGCGAACTGACAACGACGGCGTCGCTGCCCGCTCGGGCAAATGTCCAGCTATCTTTGCCTGGACTGTCTATGTCCACGCCATGCGGGCTATGCTTCACGGTGGCAATACGGTATCCCCGCTTCTTGAGTTCTGTAATCACTCTCTCGATAAGCACTGTTTTGCCGACTCCCGACTTGCCCACAATAGAGACAACTGGCACCACCTTCTTAGTCCTCCAATAATTCGTCCTCGCTCCAGTCGAGCATTTGCACTTGGACTACGTCTCCTGCCGTGACTCCTTCTGTCTTTTCAGGGATAACAGCTAAGCCGTTGGCTTTTGCCATTGACGTCAAGATACCTGAACCTTGGGGGCCCGTAAGCCGCGCGTGGTATTGACCACCACGCTTACTCACTACCACCCTCGCGAAGATACGACGCCCATCGGTATTCTTAACATCGCCTTCAATAATTGCTTGAATAGACGGCTTCGCAACATTCCTCTTCCCCATCATCTTCAAGATAGCGGGCCGGGCAAATTGCTCAAAGGCAATCATAGAGCTAACTGGATTGCCCGGCAGACCCAAAACGGGCACTCTCTTCTCCCCCTTTCTGATTAGCCCAAAGGCAGATGGCTTCCCTGGCTTCATGCATATTGTCCATAGCGCAATCTCTCCACACTCCCTCAGAACATCTTTCACTACATCGTAATCTCCCAGAGATACACCCCCCGACGTGATGAGCATGTCTGCATCCAAGCCTTCCCCAATCTTCTCAGTCAGCAAGGGAATCGAATCGAGCCCTATACCAAGGATTTTGGGGACTCCGCCATAGCGCAAGATTTCGGCAGCAATCGTATAGCTATTGCTATCATGAATCTTACCCGGGCTTAATCGCTGGTCAGCACCGACAAGCTCGTCCCCCGTAGCCAAAACTGCAACGACTGGACGCCGAATAACCAACGCGCTAGAGCGCCCCAAGGAAGCTAGAATCCCAACCTCCGCCGGCCGAAGTGAACTCCCCTTCTTCAAAACCAAGGCACCCGCTGCAATATCTTCGCCCTTATGTCGAACATTCAACCCCTTCTCCACCTGGCTGAATATGCCGATTTGTGACAAGTCATCTTGGCGTGACTTGCGGTTAGCTTCGTCAGTATCTTCAAATTGAACCACAGCTTCAGCCCCCTCAGGCAGCGGCGCCCCTGTCATAACACGAATAGCCCTGCCCGGCTTGACCTCTTCTGTAGGCATAGACCCGGCAGCGACCTCTCCAACAACAACCAACTGCCTGGGGCGTAACTTACTGGCACCACGAGTATTTTCGGCTCGAACGGCATAGCCATCCATAGCAGAATTGTCTAGCGGTGGAATATCAATGGTGGAATAGACATCCTCAGCTAGAACCTGACCCAGACAATTCAGAATGGGCTTCTCCTCATAGCCAACAACGTCAACACAGCTCAGGATCTTCTCTAGGGCTTCTTCGACAGAGATCATGTAACAAATCGCGGTCGAGTTCTCATACAACTCTCTATTATGTCTATCCTGCGTCCCTGAGTCAACTTGAGAGGGATCCCTGCCATTGGCCTCGGACGGCTAGGCAGCTGGGGAGGCTGAGATACATGGGTAACACCCATGGTATGGTTAGTAATGATACTAACTT
>CAZHQV010000044.1:0-14247 GCA_964534285.1 uncultured Dehalococcoidales bacterium | reverse complement strand
TGTTGTGCCTGACAGCATCCCTCAAGTAAAGAGTCTGAGGCTAATCAAAACGATGGATTGTTCAAATTGTCACCGGAAGGGCCGGCTCTGTTGTCACAGCCCACTCGTACCCAACAATCTCTCATGCACGTTTCGTTTGTAGTTGACTCCAGTCTATGGAAAACGGGGCATACAGACTGGCATAGATGCTGCCTATTGACAATTACGTCAATAGTATTATCATTTGCGGTGGCGGGACACGTTATGGGCCCAGGGGTTAGTGCGCACACCAGACTAGGTTGTCTCAAAAGGGAAGCATCAGAGCATCGCCTCCAGCTTCTGGGTCAGGCATCAAAGCTATCACTGTTACTACTATACAGCGGCTTTGTAATAGGAGGTTGTTGCCCGTTCAAGAAGGCAAAACGGTGATGGTGAAGTGCTCAGGATGGGCTACTGATTCCTACCATAGCTATGCTGGCACGCATACTTGCGCTTGTCGCTTCTTTCCGCTTTCGCCGATTGCCCAGCTAGTGCTTGGGATGAGCACGGCAAGGCGTAAAGGGCCACAAATACGGCCCTGTCGGCAGTAGTGTTCTGACTTCACCACTATCCAAGGCGAGATCAGGAATATGCTAAATGGGAGGTAGAGATTATGAAAAAGGGGCTGCTGGTAATTGCCTTAGCGCTCTTGATGGCGCTAGTAATTCCTGTTGGTTGTATAGCGCCGGCAGAATTTGAAGTGACTTCTCTGGATGTCAGGCCACCCGAGGTCATAGCTGGTGAAGCAGTAAATGTCACTGCAAAGGTTGAGAATACTGGGGGTAGTGAAGGCACTTATACCGCGGTGTTGACGGTGGACGGAGTTGAAATGGAAAGAAAGGATATTGTAGTAGGAGCCGGAACTGCAGGGACAGTAACCTTTTCCCTAGCGAAAGACACACCTGGCAGTTATCAAATTGGCATCGGAGAGCTGACTTCGACTCTCATAGTGGAAGGAATTGCTGCGGTAGAAATTAGTTTCAATCCCAGTCCGGTCCCCTGCGTAGATGAATATTGGCATTGGAGAGTGATACTGACCGAGGTTAACGGCACTGGAGTCAAGCTGAATAGTCTGGTCTATGATAGATATGAAGACGTTCATTTAGTTGACACACTTGATTATGATAGTGCCTGGATCGAAACGTGGCTTGATTCGGCTTATCTTCCGGCTTACGGTTCAGAAGATTTTGGAGCCGGTTTTCCTTGCCAAGAAGTCGACTATGCCGTGTTTACCGTCACCGGTACAGATGATAACGGCTACAATATCACAGCGACGGGCAGGGTAGATTTTGTGAGGTAGTCTGTGAGGAGGTCGTAGCGAAAGGGCTGGTCGCTTTGGTTCCCCTAATGGCCATGGTGACAGCCTTGGTTCTATTCGGAGTCAGCGATAGTGCCGCTTCGATCGCTATCACCGATGTCCCTGAGAGTGTCGTAACCAGCAGTCCAAGCCAAGCTAATGATGTTGACTGCTCAGCAAAGGCTACCATTACCATTACTTGGCGAACTCCACCCCTGCCCAAGGAATAGGCAAGACAGAATGACTGAACTCGAAAAAGTAGTCTATGAGGTGTTACAACAGTCTCCCGCTCCTATGCAGGTTAAGGACATTTATGCTGCTGTCAAAGGAAAGGCACCACACTTGTGTGATGACAGCATCTTTCCTTGCCCGTATTGCAAGCAGAAACACCCACTGTGGCAACACAAGGCTGCGTGGGCCCTTCAAAACCTTAAGCAGAAAAAGCTGGGCAGTTCCCCGAAGAGAGGTTTTTGGGAGGTTACCACAAAGGCAGTAGTGGAACTTCCACCAACTCCACCTAGCTTAGCGGAGTCTCAGCACAAACAAGTCCAGCGGAAGATTAGGGAAATTGGCGACATACTCGGGAAATATGCGACGGAGGAATATCATGCTGCGCCATATGTGTATGATGTGATTTGGAAGGAAATCGAGGGGTTGCCAAGACCAAGCCATGTTTTTGAGGTTCAAGACAAAGGAGCAGTCGACGGGGCGCTCGCAAAGCTACAACATGCCCGTGATATGTGGAGACCTAAGCTGTTTCTGGTTATCATAGGTGAGAAGGACAAGAAAAAGGTAGACATGTTGCTGAAGCCCTTTTTTGACGGAGCCTTCCACGGGATCTGTAGGGACACAACTGTGCTTACTGCCGAGGTGATTGACGAGATGCACAAGGCCCTCAGTACTCATATAGAGGTGATCAGACAGTTCTTAGAAGTCTAGCCCGCCCAGCGGATTTGGAGTTCGCAAGGACGATTCCTTGGCTGCCGAGAAAGGGCTTGAATATGCAGACCTTCGAGGTAGGAGATAGGGTCAAGATACTCACCAAGAGAGCATCGCCTAATTTGCCATGCGAGGTCGGTTTCATAAGAGAAGTGTATCCCTTCATGATGAGCAGGGCTCAGCATGTCACCTCGAAAGACCTGCCACCTCCAAGGTGGATGTACCAGGTCGAAACACTCGAGAACTGTCCGCCAATGTATGATGCTGTTCAGGATCTTGGTGAGGATGAGCTTGAGCTTATCACCTGAAGCAACGGTATTAGTCCAGCCAGCGAATCTGGAGAGTGTAAACGCTTAGGGACGCCAATTCGCTTAGAGGTCTGTTTCTATGTTCGACGAAGTGAATAAGAAACTGGAACGAGCGGCTTACTGCCTCAGAAACCTGAAGGCTCTAGAATCAGATGCCAACGCCAGAGGGTTTGCCTTTGTTGCACCAGATAGGCAGCAAGAGATGAGAGCCAATCTGGACTGCTTCCTCTTTGAAATTGTCTCTGCCAAAGACTTCTTTCTCCAGGGGATAAATGACAGTTGTAGAGTGGGCTTGCCAAAGAATGAGGCTACTATCGATTTGGGCGAATTGAGACGTCGCCTCGAACAGAAAGACAGAAATGCGTCAAAGGTGGTAGAACGAATCCAGAGGCTACTAAGTAGAAAGAGTTCATGGCTCTGGAGGCTCAACAACTATCGGAATTCATCAACGCATCGAGAGTTACTCCATTTGGGAATTGAAGCGGATGTGACCTGGACAATAGGGGACAAGGGCTTGTTTGATAAGATGAAGAAAGCCCAAGTAGAGGGCACACTGAGCTTACGGCCGATCTTCAAGGGGCGAGAGAACGAGATCCCCCCTGACACACCAAGGTTGCTCCCCACCCGTGAAGACGTCAAAACGTATTTATTCAAAGACCCTGAAGACCCGTCACAAGGAAACATGGATATAGAAGTCATACCATATTGCGAGCAATCGCTACAAAGAATGAGAGGGTTCTTGGAGCAGTCATATTCCAAGCTGGGGATCTGATGTCTGAGTAACATCAGACAAGTTTTGCACCTTCTGGCTTCTTGTTACTTCTCCAAAGAAGGCATATGTTTCCTAGCCGAGATTGGCAACTGGTCGTACCTAAGGTCACCATCCTTCGCCTCCCATACCATATCGTAAACTTGCTCAGTGTCCCGAAAACTGCTGTAGCCTAGCATATCAATCATTACGAGTCGTGCCGTCGCGTTTATTAGATACCAGGAGTTCAATCGATCCGGATTGAATATGGAGCAGGCATTCTAAGCTCCTGAGCCTTTTCGCGCAATACCCGAATCATTTCTTTATTATGGAACTTATTCAGCCCCAAGATGTGCCTGAGCCGTTGCTTTTCCTCTTTCGGAAGCATTTCAAATGATAGGGTTCGGCTATCAACATAAGTTTGCCACTCCAAGGTTAAGATCTGCATCTCGAACAGCAAAGCTTCCAATGCATGAATCCTAGTAGGGATCCATGTCTTTGATGGGGAGATGGGATATTCTTGAAGTCCTGTATTATCCTGTATGAACACTTTGCCGATTCCTTGCTCCCATGACATGCTGTTGTCACGGACATATTTTGTGTCATAGAACCTCCTTGCGTGGGGGTCTTGGACACGGTGAAGAAAAATGGGCTGATATAACTCGGTGCCGCGGATGCTAAACAACTTTTTGAGGATCGGTACCATGACCCGATTGCGACCTCCAACAAAGCGACCTACTATCTGTCCGTCCTCTCTCATGAAAGACTCGGTGGGATATGGAAAGCCAATCCGTCTAGAAAATAGATCATTATAGGATATGTTTATGAAGCAGTAATTATTGATGCGGAGTGAAAAGCAGCTTGGCGTATAGCGGAACGAAGGCATATCGCAGCCAATAAAGTTTAGTCCTTCTTCATCACCATCCGCTTTGAAAATAGCCAACATTCGATCGTTTGCCCCGATTCTTCTTATAATATGAAATTTAGGTGCAACGTCTGCTGGGTTCTTGTCCAAGTATAGGAAACCTAACCACAGTCCTATACGAATCTTATCAAACCAATCGAAAAGAGTACTGAATTCTGCTGCAGAAAGAGAATCAGCAGAGAGTATCCTATGGACTATGGGTTTTGCAGCTGCTTCGAGTTTCGAGAAGTCATGATTACAAGATTCGCATGATGGGAATTTCAAAGCGTCGAAGGAAAACGTTCTCTTGCCTGAGAGTGGACTTATTCCGTTTTCATAGCCAAATTGGGCAATTCGTTTCGGGTTCCCCGTAAATTCAACCAACCACAGAGGCAAGACATGTTCGTTAGTCTTGCGTTCTGGTTTCTCACCACAGAATACGCAGAACTTCTCCATTTAATATACCTTCACCACGAAGCAACTTGGGGGTGCATGTCCTTTTTAATTGTACAGCACTCAGAAGGGGATTCACCAATGCTCCCAACCTAATGAAGTAATTCCACAGACTCGGTGACTATGTCCGCCATCAAGGTCCTGCAGTTCTAAAATGAAGTCATAAAGGGTCTAGAATCCCATTGATAAGCCCCCACGGTTTTACGCCCCATTTTTCACAGCGGACGATCAGAACTTAACGTTTTGACGAAGTGTGCAGTTGGATTTCTTTAATGGCTTCCACATGATGTAGGCGCTGCCCTTTTTGACGTGGCTCCTTCATTTCTCTGCCTATCTAATGTAGACTATAGTGAATGTCAGGGCCATCTACGGAGCTGTTTGACATAGAGTTAAGACTTACGAACGCGGAAAGGCGCGTATCTGTATACTCGGATACTGAGCCGCCAACCATTCCGAGCACAGTCACGCCTGAAACTCCTCTGGAGAGCCTCAGGCTAAACTGGCGCGAGAAAGACCTACCAGAAAAAGTACGCACCAAACACGTCCATCGGCTGCATCCCTATCTGGGGAAATTCATACCTCAACTAGTCGAGATATTTCTGCGCAAGTATTTTCACCCAAATCAGACGGTACTAGACCCCTTTTGTGGATCGGGCACAGCGCTTGTCCAAGCGAATGAACTGGGAATTGATGCGATAGGATATGACATATCAGCATTTAACGTATTGCTCACCCGGGCTAAGGTTCAGAAGTATGACATCGGGAGGGTCCGTACGGAAGTGCTTGATGCGCTTAACAAACTGCGACAACTTACACAATCAACAAGCCAGCTTGGGTTTTGGCAGGAACGGGCGGCTGAACTCCAGATACCTCAGACAGACAACGAATATCTCCGGAAGTGGTTTGCACCAAGAACACTCAACGAACTACTCACATACCGCTATCTTATACAAAATCAAGGCTATCTGTACCAAGATTTGCTCAAAGTAATATTATCTCGCTCGGCGCGTTCTGCACGCCTAACTACACACTACGATCTGGATTTCCCCAAGAAGCCCCAGATCGACCCTTATTGGTGCTATAAGCACTCCAGAACCTGCAATCCGACTGCGGAGGCCTTCAAGTTCATTAACAGGTACAGCCTAGACACTCTACGGAGAATCGAACAATTTGCCGGGCTGCGTACCGAGGCGAGGAGCGAAGTTCACCACGCGGACAGCCGTGGAGCGAACTTCCCAGCGATTGACGGTGTCATAACGAGCCCGCCGTATGTGGGCTTGATCGATTATCATGACCAGCACGCATATGCATATCATTTGTTGGGGTTAAAGGATCGGCGGGAGGCTGAAATTGGGCCTGCAGTAACCGGTTCAAGTCAAAAAGCACAAAGGCAATACCAACTTGATATCGCCAACGTTTTCCGGCGGGCTGTAGACTCTATGAAGCCGGGGGCTTGGATTATAGTTGTTATTCATGACCGTTCAAACTTGTATCCTGAGATAGCATCGTTATGTAGAGTGCAAGTGGTGGCAGAGCTGGAGCGCCATGTCAATCGACGGAC
The DNA here is from genome assembly GCA_964534285.1 of uncultured Dehalococcoidales bacterium. Lineage (GTDB taxonomy): Bacteria > Chloroflexota > Dehalococcoidia > GIF9 > AB-539-J10 > JADFUX01. Next base: position 8,019 of record CAZHQV010000044.1, on the reverse strand, counting down.
AGGGAGGCGTTCCTCCGAATTCTTCGAGTCTATCTTCATCTGGCGAAAGGCTTAGCCGCGGACCCAAACGTAGAGGATATCGATCATGAGTGATAAGAAAGACATGAAAAGCGCTATACAAGATGTTATCACGGCTATGATGGATAGAGTCATGAACAGAGTGCTCGTAACGGACCCGTTCATAAAAGAAGAACATAGAGCCCAAAAACCATTGTATGCCGCTCTTGTTCCTGATGAGATATTCAAGGGGTCACATTTTGAACGTAGATTCGTGACGCCCTTTGGAAACGTTTGGCAAAGCTTGGCTGTTGTAGCAGCAGATGCGGGCCTTGGTATGGGAATTGCCACATACAGGATTGATGGCCTCGTGAAATCTGAAAGGCTTCGGAGGATCACTGAGATTCTGAACACCTTGGAGCATTCAGAGAAAGGTAAGAAAAAAGTACAACCAGATTGGGATGCTGAACTCAGTTATATACTTGGAGGTGGTGGTGAGGACATCCCTGCATCCGTAATTTGCGATGTATATGCTGAGGATACTACTAATAATAGACTTTATGCATTCGAATTGAAGGCACCACTTCCTAATAGTGACCAGACTAAGGTAAGCAAAGAAAAAATTCTGAAGCTGTATAGCATGGAACCCAAGCAGGTTGATGAAGCATACTACGCCCTCCCCTATAATCCATATGGCCGCAAAGAAGACTATAACTGGAGCTTCCCTGCACGCTGGTTCAACATGAAGGAAGACAAAGTCGTACTAATAGGCGAGGAGTTCTGGGAAAAGGTCGGTGGCTTAGGCACTTATAGAGCGTTCATTGAAGCTGTCAATGAGATAGGTCGAGAGTACAAGGAGAGGATCTACAGAGAATTCTTGGGTATTGAACCACCCCCTGATGCCTATGAGGTTAACCTGTAGAATGCCTTGCGCAAGCCGGCAGCAAGAAACTAATGAGAGAGGCAGCTCAGCGAATTCAACGAACCGCAGTGCAATTATCTGTCACGGACGAACTCCTTGAGTACTACGACGACGAATATCGACGTATGCGAGGGAAATTGCTCGCCGTGCCTTCGTACCCAGAATTCCTGGACGTGCTCTATCATGGCCAGGCTGGTAGGCAAATGGTATTGGGCGACTTATTTGAGTATATTGTGACTGGACGCGGTTACCGGCTTGCCATCCAAGGAGATAAGGAATTTCGTGACTACATTAGAATCATTCTCTATCTCATAAATCTGTGCCTCATCCAGGAGAGTGTGTTTTCCTTCAAGACTTCAGCACGAAGGGAAATACTCAAGAGACTGAAAGACAAGAATATTGAAGGCTTTTTCAGTTCTAGACGGGAAAGAAAACAATTTGAAGATCTGGAAAAGCACGATGGTAGAATCGCTGTGACTGGCGAAACCCGACCGCTGTACAAAGTGATGGATTCCATTACTCCAAAACCAATTGGGGCAGCTATCGAATTGGCAGTATACATATATCTTATGAATCGGCGCATTGGCTACATTGCGCCGCTATTGCTCAGCCAATCACTACTTGGTGGTGGAAAGTTCGTGGCTCCTCCTGACTATCTATTGTTGCTTGGACATGGCCGAGTTCTAGGAATAGAAGTTGGCGGAGGGATGGGACAGTATAGCCTGCAACAGGGCAAGATTGATCAAGCTAATCTTTTCATCCAAGAAACAGGAATACCAATCATAACGGCTGGGGTCCCTCATATATATAGATGTGACACCTGCCAGTGTTGGATAACATACTGTGATGAAGTTATCGCACGTACGGCGGCGGGAGAGTCTGAACTTGAAAGTATTGGCTGTGTAGAGTGCCCTCAGTTCAAAAACGGTCAATGCACCGATATTGTCTACTATGGTCAAATCAAGGAAAAAGGAACGCGGAGGCGACACCATTATCATCACTACCTCAAACAGACGTACGTTCAGAAAGTGGGCTTAGCGACACCAAAGGCTCGGCAAAGTAAACTGCTCCAGTATTTCCCAGCTGTTAAGGGGCTAAAGAACCTTCCTGTGATACTTGAAGATTAGTACTAGTGAACTTCAGAACCAGGGTGGAATATTCTCCCGACAAGGTATAGGCATTTAACCTGAGAAACGGTGAACTGATATTTCGACGCCTCCAAATGCCGCTCTTTCTAGTTTTCCATAAGACGTATTCTAATCCGCCGACCTTTCCTATACCCTGGTTGTAGGTCTCTCTTGCCCATTACTTGACTACTTTTATGACCAGCTCGCCAGGTTCAATCCTCGCCTCGTATAACACCTCGTTGGCCTTCACGAGTTTAGACTTCTTCAGGAGGGTCTGAAGCTCCTCTAGCGATAACCTTAGCTCCCTTTCATTTTCCATTGCCCCCTCCTCTGCAAATTCTAGCACAATTAGGCCTTCCCCCTCATATTATACTCTCGTGACCCATTGCTATCCTTGAAAGCTGACCCTTGCTCCAGGCAAGTGCTGGGGAACTCTGTTCGTTAATAAACCGGTGGCACGAGGCTCACGAAAGCGGTCCTACCCCCAGGAGAGACGCACGACGGAAACGGGTGAGATGCTCGTCAGGAAGCCAGTCATGTCCAGCGTATAGTCGCAGCTCGTCGCGTGTATGTCTGACAGCATCCATGAGTCTGTCGTACTCATCCGCCAAATCGCGGTGCACTCTAGTGCTGAAAGGCGGCTTGTATTGAATGGGCTGTTTTTGTCCCTTCGTGTCTTCAAGGAATCGACGAAACTCCCAGACTACTCCACGGTATTCCACGACAAGATTACCAAAATCTCTGACGGTCTCCCTTAGCTCGTCGTCAGTAGCACCGCTATTCATGTGCTGGACTTGCATCCGTAGCTTTCCAGCATCGGTGAACAGTCTTTGGCAGCGTTCATCTAGCAGCTCCCCAGCTTGGTGGTTACCAGACATGTCCATCTGCTCACGAAACTGTGCATTGCTACTCAAGTCTCGCAGGATGGCCCAGACCGAACTGCCATGCGCACCCTGGGTAAGCACTGAGAGGTCCGACACAAGGACATTCAGCCTTCGAATCAGGTCGGCCCTTTTTTGCCGCTTGCTTCGGAGGGTCTCGCGCGCCACAGTGAGAGCTACAAGCGCTACGTAGACAGGCACGGTCACTGCCAGCGAGATGGTTCCGGTCAGCACCACCGGCACTGCAACCAAAACCACGCCGAGTAACAACTGCAATACCACCCAAAAGGGCAATGCTCTTTTCCACACGCCTACATTATAGTGTCACTCCAAATCGTCGTCCACCCAGCGTTTCTATCTTAGGGTGTCCTCGCGTGCCTCCTCTGTTGTCCACATGGTTACTCCGAAGGAACAGAAAATTGCTTTGTGTAACAGACGCAGTAAGCTCTCGGCGTTTCGACTAACAGATTAAACGATTCTCGGAATTGTTCAGCTTGGGGCCCCGGGGAAAAGTTGGGCCCTCTGAGAAGGCAGCCTAGCGATGCACCTAGTTTTGCGAACTCGCCGTCGTTCACCAGGCCAGTTTCGCTACCGTCGCTCTTGTGCCAGCGCGATTGTCAAGTGTAAGATGGCATAGCGGCTTGTAGTTCGAGTCTCGTCGGGGAACTTAAGAAGGGAGCCAATACAGGTATGTTGATCTATCTTGACACCATGATTGTGCAGTACTGCGTGAACTACAAAGATTTCACTTTTGGCGACAGCAGTAAGTGTGTATGTGGTAGTGTAGAGTGGACACCACAAGTGATAAGATAGCTAGGGGGTCAAGGGGAGCAAAGTGAAAGAAGGAACGATGGAACAACCAATGAATTACGGAAAGTCTTATTGGTGCGTAAAAACTCCGTTGAGCAAAGATGGTGAAATCTATCTATACGCTGATAGAGTTGAACTAAGGGAAGGGACTCTTATCTTCTGGGGACGATTCTATCCACCAAGGGGGGAGAGTGAACCCCCCGATTATGACAATCCAGAGGGTGAAGAGAGAATATTATTCATCTTTAACAAAGACAAGTGGAAAGCCTGTTACGGCGCCGATAAGGATGAGTATCCTCTGGCTGCTGAGCATTGGGAAGGTGAAATTGTGACAGCAGAGTAATTGCCTTGGTCGTTGAAATCACTCGGTAGTCAAGACTCAAACCGCCAAGAACAAGCGAGTGCCTTTATGATGACGGCGGTGTCCACTGGTGAATCAACCTGCAAGATAGGAAAGCAGTGAAGCAAGCATCCACCAGAGAACTGTGCAAATAAGTCCTACCCAGATGAAGTTTCTTGCCTTCGAACCTATCTTTTCCTTTGTGCAACCCCATGCAATCAAGCCTCCTATAATTCCAAGAAATATGGCAAGCACCCACCACCAAACGGAAACCTGTTGCCCCTCGATGAATTTCTTTCTAGCTCGCATCCTAGTCGTAGACGGCTTAACACATAGCAGCAATTCTCTCCCACAACGTGGGCAAAATGCTATGTCGTCATCTACGAGGAGTCCACAATTAGGACAAAATGCCACGACTTCACCTCATTTATGGGATTCGTTTACAATAGCTAGTTCCTCACTCCGAAATCCGCTGGCTGGACTACGTTTGCCCATTTACCTTTCTGTGTTTGGCTGGGAATATTTTCTTCTCCTCATGAACGCTCACTAACTGACCTTCCTCGGTCTCTTCCAACACTTGATGCGTCTTTATAGTTTCTGTTTTACTCGTTCGGTCAATCGTCAGTTTTTCCTTAGCTTTTCGCCCCGTTTGTCGTGCCCGCTTTGACCTACTCGTTATAGTCCTTTGGACAAAGCCTGCTGAATCTTTTTCTCTGAGTTTGCTACCTTCGCATAGCTCCGCGACGTCTTCGGATGAGATATGACGGTCATGTGACCCGCACTTGGGGCAGGTTGTGTCGAAGACTCCCAGTGCAGTGCCACAGGTTCGGCAAAGAATCTGAGCAGCCACTAATTCACCTCCTGCCCCTGATAAACGCAGTAATCCCGGCGTAGTGACAGTCCAGGGTATCTCTTATCCCGTCTCGTTATCCTCTCCAAATCCGCTGGCTGAGCTAATCGGCATTAGCCTGTTCCAGCATTTCTACCAACTCAGCAACATTTATGCAAGCTTGGTAACCCCCAATCCCCTCTCCTTCATGTATCCAACGAGCGATTGTTAGGTCGTACCACATAACGCAGTTTGGGTAACTCTCTTTCGCCCATTCATGGAGCCTAAGCGTTTCTTCTCTAGCCGTCTTTGGTACAGCAGTAAGCCAAGGTAATTGGCTCCCCTTAATGTCTTTCAATCTCTGCTGAGATTTGTTTGCCTCCGAGAGCATTTTGAGCAGCTTGAAGTAAGCAAAGGATGTAACCAGACCCATCACTTCATTCGGTACACCTTTTCTAGCAGCTTCGTCCATAGTCATGTCTAGCCACCTCCAAACGCTAGGAAATCTGTCAAATACTTGCTGAAGCTCCACTAGTCGGTGTATGGTTTCGCCAGTCACTGGCTCCTTATCTAATGCATCCCTCGCCATAGCCTCGTTTACATCTATATCTTTCATTCTTGCCTCCTGCCCTTACTGGTTAAGCGGTCGCTCCGTACCTAGCGAAGTCAGATTCTAGCACTAGCTCACAAGTCTCATTATGCCTCAGTGTTAGTACCATTTCAACAGATTTCCACAGTCTATTTGTCGTAGCATGCCCCAAAATGACATCGGAAGAATAAATCTGTGGTGTGTGCAGTACGAGGGGCATTAAGCAGCTTGACCACAATTGAATCGCCTAATTACTTGCAGAGCTAGAGAAGGCAAGGACTACCCTGAAGGTTGATTTGCTCTTTCACGCAGGCTTCCTGGCAAAGGGAAGCCAGGAAAACAGTTGACCCCACTGGCGTTTTTCCCACACCACCAGGAGCTCGCTAGAGATACAAATGGGCGGTTTGTAGGTTTCAAGCGATCCCAGCATGGTATTCATCCGGTTCGATAGCGGTGTTGGACCTTAGGTCAGGAATATGTGGGTGATGCTTTTGCTGCTTGACTCCACTTGTGGCAGGAACTATGCTAGAGTAGACATGTGAGACCGGGGCGGTGATTTCACGTATCGACAAAGAGAATGTTAATCCGAAAGGAGGTAAGAATAATGCCAAGCGCATGTCATAATGCTTGCGAAGTCTGTGGAATTCGGGAGAGAGTGGGTTGCCCCGTTGACGGTTGCGTACCGGGAACCGACCCCAGAGCGCCGGAGAAGCTGGAGAAGTTCAAGGCAGCAATGGGACATCCCTGCTTTGTGCTCGAGTGCGCCATAAACAAGAAGGTGGATTACTGCACACGATGCGACGAGTTCCCCTGCGACATTCATTATAATAAGCAGCAGATCTACAGTCACCAACTCCTTGACATGCTTAAGGGCGTGCTGGGAAAGAAGTAGAAGCTCTATTCTTACCAGTTTAGCTCAGATGGCTAAGATGCTGAGGTAGCATAGTCTGCCTGTTTGCTGCCATGCATTTGTCCACACCGTTTAGCATTGCACGAAAGCCTGCAATGTGTAGTCGGTAACAAAAAGGCTGGACATCTGTACATAGACATCCAGCCTTTCCAGCAATCCTAATACCTATCGTGTCGGCTCTAGCTCTTTCCTATCCTGAACATCTTAGTCCCACACACAAAGCACACGCCTTGGGTTGCTGGCCTGCCATTCTTCAGGGTCACGCTCTTAGGATTCTTCATTTCCCTCTTGGCACGGCATTTCATGCAGTAAGCTTGCATTTGGTCTACCTCCCTTTCTTGCTTGCGATGGATAGTAAGCTCTTTACTCCTGGAGTGTCAATAGCTATGAGTACGCAGATTGCAAACTAGGGCCTTGTTCATTATGGGGCGATGGTATCCTATCTTGCTCCCGGAGAACAAAAATAGGGTCATGGAGCTTGTCCACGACCCTATGTGCTATTAGACTCCTAGCTTAAGCTGCACCGGTGCCCTAGCTGCTGCCTCTGCCCTAGCTTCTCTCTTCTCCACTCTCTGCCTTTCCTTTCTTATCTTGACCCTGTGATCGTAAATCCATCCCTTCAGGTCTCTGAGAAGCCCCATTTGATAATCGCTAAGCGAGTCAACCCTGATATCCTCCGGGATCTCAGTCCCTTTAGCTTTAGCTACTATCTTCCCAGCAACATAGAGGTAAATCTGCGTCCAATCACTATCCATGGGAGCTTCAAGGCTACGGGTATAGAGATAGGCACAAGCCTCGGCATCGGTGCCTGTTGGTTGCTCCCCCTTCAAGGCTCTGATGTTCTCAGCTAGCCTCTCCAGGGTAATTTGGCTCTTGATCCAATCGGGAAGAGTATCTCCCCAGCCCCCCGGCATCAGAATGATGGGATCAGTCAGAGCACCAACCAGGTCGTCCATCTGGTCATCTATTCGGTTGTTCAGTTCATCACCTCCCTTCTTTTGGATTGTTGGGCAATAGTTACCCTGCCAATAGGGCTGCGCACCCCTATTCTTTACCTTGCTGGTCTTATCTCAAGGCATTGGTAGCCGCCACGATGGTAGCTATCAAGCGGTGAGCTTCGGAAGCCGTTCCAGAAATCCAGTAGGTAATATGGCTTATCGCCACAGTATTGCTCTCTAAAGTTGTAGAGAAACTTAAGCCATAGGATCCTTACCTCTGCCCCTTTAGTTCCCCAAAGGACAAGCCCGCCATTATCCTGGAACCAGTGCACCTGAAGCCTGTTAAGCCTCAAATTGTGATGCCACCAATAATCGCAGTACTGGCTTACCAGAATGTCCTTTCCTTCAAGCTGGGCGAGGACTTCTTTAAGCCTGGTCACAGCTTCCCTATGCCTTTTCCTGGTAAACACCCTTACGGTATGCTTCCCCAGCTTCACAGTCGTGCCTTTATCCACTTCGTAGCTTTGCTTTTCCGTGCTAGCAAGTAGGCTGAGCTGTTCCATATTTCATCTCCTTTTTTGGGCGCGTATTTGGCCTACCGATTTCGACCTAATCGGCTGTCCTCTTACTGTTCAGAGGGCGAATATTTCTCTGCCTCTTTTTTCTTAGCCCACCA
>CAZHQV010000043.1:0-14285 GCA_964534285.1 uncultured Dehalococcoidales bacterium | reverse complement strand
CTATCATCTCAGCATTGCCCACCACCATCCCAATGCGCCATCCAGTCATATGATAAGTCTTAGATAGGGAGTGGAATTCTACACCAACTTCCTTCGCTCTACATGCCTGTAGAAAGCTTGGCGGACAGAAACCATCAAAGGCAACCTCAGTATAAGCAGCATCGTGGCAGACTGCCAAATCATGCCTTTGCGCAAAGTGAACCGCTTCATGAAAGAAACCGAGTCCCGCCGTACCCCCCGTAGGATTGTTGGGATAATTCAGCCATATGAGCTTTGCTCTGTCGGCTACCACTCCGGGGATAGCACCAAGGTCAGGCAAGAAATCATTCTCTTCTTTCAATGGCACGGAATAGGCCTCACCACCAGCTAGTATGGTACTCATGAAATAAACTGGATAGCCCGGGTCAGTCACCAAAGCTGTATCCCCGGGTTCAATGAAGCACAAAGCCATATGCCCAATTCCTTCCTTGGATCCAATGAGAGGCAGCACTTCCCTATCCGGATTCAGAACAACTCCAAACCTCTTCTCATACCACTCGACAACAGCCCGCCGAAACCCTTCCATACCGCCAGTCTCAGGATACTTGTGATTGGACGAGTCATGTGCTGCTAGGCATATAGATTCAATAATGTGGGATGGCGTAGGTGAATCGGGGTCGCCAATGGCGAAGCTAATAACATCCTCCCCCTTAGCCCGAAGTTCAGCGATTCTCTGGTTTATGTCGACGAAAAGGTAGGGAGGCAATCTATCAAGTCGCTTAGCTAGCTGCATGTAATTCTTTCCTTTGGATCCACTTCTCCTCTTCCGGCATTAGCAACAATACATCAATGGGGCCACCTACATTTTTGGCTCTTGCCTGGAACTTCATCGTATCAATTGTAGTCCTCACAGCATAAATGGCAAAATCAATGGCATCCTGAACATTCATACTATCGTATATGATTGGGAAACGAGGAGCAGGCACTGGTTTATTGTCAGGCCCCAGTAGTTGATAAGGTTTCAGTATCGTGGAAATGACATCGCTCTGCCCTCCCCAGGAACAACCATATTTCACTTGGTTAGCGGCTGGGTCGAAGTTCACTCTGTTTCTCTCCTCTCTCCCTATGTGACAGGCATATACGTGAGGTATGCTTGCTCCCTTCTCCTTCTTGAAGCCAGAGACATGGAAAGCAGTATCAGCGTCGGGTGACTTCTCCTTGAAGTATGATATGAGCTTATCAAGCACTTTGTCTACAGGATCATTGTCACCTAGCCTTTCTTCCTCCAGTCGCTTGATATTGCTTTCTATCTGAACCTTCCCTATTAGGGTGTTGCCATATACTGATATTCCCACCTTCTGCTTCCTCAGCAAAAACGTCTTGTAGGTAAAATCCGACGCTATGGTTTCCATCGGTGGCAGTTTCTTACCGTCAGGCGTCTGACCGGTAACGGTAATTGCTTGACGGCTATCCGAGGCCATGACGATAGCTTCAGGCACGTAAACAGTAATCACAAACGACATTTTCTAAGTCCCCCTCAAGTTCGCGATTCTCCGGTGAAGACTTCCTCTACCGGGCCAGAAAGCAGCACCTCCCCTAGCCCATCCCAAACCACAGTTACACCTCCCCCTGGAAACCTTATGTCAACCTGCCTGTCCGCATAATCAAGTAACTGAGCAGCAACAGCTATAGCACAGGCACCGCTACCGCAGGCAAGCGTTTCTCCAACGCCCCGCTCCCAAACCCTGGCTTCTATCTTCCCATTGCTCAAGACCCTAGCTATCTCAAAGTTTGTCCTGTGTGGGAACATGGGATACCCCTCCACTTTCGGCCCCACATCGGCCAAGGGAAAACCGGCAACTGGCTGAGACAGAAAACCTACTGCATGGGGATTGCCCATAGAAAGGATAGATAATGCCAGTGTTCTTTCACCTATGGCTAAAGGGTAATCCAATATTGGCGTTATGTCAAATTGAGCACTGATCGGGATTTCTTCAGGCTTGAATTGGGGCATGCCCATGCTCACCTGAACCTCGCTGACTTGCTCTCCGGACATATGAGCTTTGGCTCTCCTCATTCCTGCTAGGGTTTCTACGTTCAAGTCTATTTTCTCTACTATGCCCTTTTCAACAACATACTTGACAAAGCATCTTAACCCATTGCCACAAGCTTCAGCTTCGGAGCCATCGGGATTGAGCACGCGCATTTTCACATCGGCCAGTTCGGAATTCTGCACCAATATCAAGCCATCGGCTCCTATGCCGAAGTGGTGCCGGCACAGATCTCTGGCCAACTTCGCCAGGTCCTGCGCTTCGCTCGGCATGACGCCAGGAGTTCTAGCATCTACTAGAATGAAGTCGTTTCCGGTTGCCTGTAGCTTCGAGAATCTCATGATGCAAAGCCTGCCGCGAGGTTCTTCGCTTCGCTCACCGCAGCAGAACGCTCATCGACATTCAGCCAGTGGATTCTATCATCATTTGGGCGAAACCAGGCATATTGATGACGAGCCAAACGGTGCGTTTCATACTTCATCCTCTCAATCGCCGTGGGCAGACTCATCTTACCTTGCAGGGACTCGCCTATCTGCCTATAGCCTATGCCTGACATCGAGGGCAAAGACAGCCCATAGCCCCTTTCTAACAGCCACTTGACTTCGCCAACCAATCCCTCTTCTACCATTTTGTCCACCCGCCGGTCAATTCTACGGTATAGTTCAGCCCTTTCCACAGTTAAGCCAATGATAAGTACTGGGAAATGCGGCGCCTCCTTACGCCAAAATTGAGAGGAAGGTTTGCCAGCGATGTGGTAGATCTCTAAGGCCCTTATGACACGGCGTATGTTAGTCGGGGCTATTTTGGCGGCGGCGACAGGATCGACCCTCTCCAATTGCCTATACAGCTGGTACATGCCTTCTTCCTTTGCCTCAGTCTCTAGTTCATCTCTCAGTCTTGGGTTAGGAGGGACTGACGGAATTCCCCAGCCCTCTACTACTGACCACACATAAAGTCCGCTGCCACCTACTAGCAATGCCAGCTTGCCCCTCCCCTGAACAGCTTCGATAGCACTGGTAGCTAGCTGGTGATAAATGGCTAAGTTGAAACCTTCATCGGGATCCACTACATCGAGGATGTGGTGCGGGATAAGCCCTCTTTCAGCCGGAGTGGGCTTACTGGTCCCAATATCCATATGGCGGTAGACTTGGCGGCTATCAGCGTTTACGATCTCCGCCTCCAGTTCCTCAGCCAGCCGTAGCGCAACCTCACTTTTCCCTACCGCTGTGGGACCAACAATGGCAACAAGACATTCCATTCTCCTACGGTTTGAGCAGTGCAAAGAACCTCCGACACCCTTCCCCTTGTTCCGCCCGCCTAACTTCCTTTCATTACTGCCGTTTGGCTCACAATGCTCAAGAACTCTTCCGCTTTGAGACTGGCACCGCCAACCAAAGCGCCGTCAATCTCGGACTGGCGAATAAACTCAGCTATGTTGCTGCCCGTAACGCTGCCACCATAAAGTATGCGCAAACCTTGGGCCATATCGTTATTCCACAACCCAGCCACTGAGCTACGGACAAACTTGATCGTGGCTGCTGCCTGTTCCCCACTGGCTGCCATACCTGTGCCAATAGCCCATACGGGCTCATAGGCGATCACCAGGCTGGGACAGGGGTCAATGTCCTTCAAAGCTGATCGCAGTTGCCCATCAACAACCTCCTTAGTCCTCCCAGCCTCATTCTCTTCAAGCCTTTCTCCCACACACAGGATTGGCTTTAGGCCATATTCCAGTGCTGCCCTCACCTTTTTGCTAACCACTTCATCGGTTTCACCAAAATACCATCGCCGCTCAGAATGTCCCAGGATGACAAATTCGCATAGCTCCGCAAGCATTCTGGGGGATATCTCACCGGTATAGGCTCCCTGCGCTTCAAAATACATGTTCTGAGCACCCAGTTTGACGGATGAGCCTCGAACAATGCGGTTCAGGACAGGCAAAGAAACAAAAGGAGGGCAGAGCACTTTCTCCACTCCACTTATCTCCTCCAGCCCACCTAACATTTCGGCGACAAGACTCTCAGCCTCAACGTGAGTAGTATTCATCTTCCAGTTGCCAGCAATGAAAGGCATACGCATTCTAGGCACCAAACTTGGTCAATTTCAGGGCATTCGCCATGGCCAGGGGCATAATGTCCAAAGCCGGGAACCTTCCCAGTCCACCTGAGACACAGGCCGACTCAGAGAATTCACTTGTTTTGTCCGGTCGGCACCTTTCTGAGTATAGCAGGAACGGCACCGGATGCCAGCTATGCCCTTTGAGCACAGCCGGCGTCGAGTGGTCACCAGTGACCACGATTACGTCGGGCTTCAAATCCAAAAGCGAAAACAAGGCATTATCAATCTCTTCTATAGTCTTAACCTTGCGGTGGAAATCGCCATCCTCGCCAGCAGAATCCGTCTGTTTGATATGGACATAGAAGAAGTCATGCTCATTGAAATGATGAGCTAAGGTAGCAAACTCCTCTTCAGGTGAACTGCCAGTCTCGATGATCTTCATCCCGACCAGCTTGGCGAGTCCCTTATACATAGGATACGCAGCGATTGCCGCTGCGTCCAGCTTGTACGTCTCACTGAACTTAGGAACCTGGGGAAGGCGGGAAAAACCACGCAGCAAAACCATGTTGGCTGGGTAGCGCTCAGATAGAGTCTCCCTCGCTCTATCGACAAAGTGGTTGGCAATCTGCGCCATCTTCTCCCCTCGAGGACCTGTGGCAGCTACAACACTGGGACGCCAACCAGTTCTTTGCGGGTCGGAATCAGTCACCTCTGGATGTAGTTCTTCACCTCGGAAAACAGCCGCAAAGCGGTGCTCTGTTACGGGCAAAACAAACAGGTCTACATCTTCCAGCTTGACCAACCTCAACAGCTCACATAACTCGATACATTCCTCCGTAGATATACGACCAGCCCTCCGATCCGATATCAACCCGCTGCTGTCAACTGTGCAGAAATTTCCCCGCGCTGCCACGTCCTTGTCCCCCAGATCAAAACCTATTCCTAATGCCTCCAAGACGCCCCTGCCGATATCGAACTGGAATGGATCGTAACCAAACAGGGCCAAGTGCCCTGGGGCGCTTCCCGGCGTGATACCTGAGCTTACCGGGTCAATTAGGCCGCAGATGCCTTCTTTCGCCAGACGGTCAAGGTTCGGGGTCTTTGCCGTTTCAAGCTCTGTCTTGCCTGTTCTGGGGTCGGGCAAGCCGCCAATTCCATCAATGATCAACATGACTATCTTCGAAGGTGAGGAAATGGCAAGTTCTGCTATTTGTTCTAAGCGAATCATTGTTCTTTGTCTGACAATGCTTCCACGCCCGGCAGAGTAGCACCCTCCAGAAACCTCAAGCTAGCACCACCACCAGTGGAGACATGCGTCATCTTATCAGCTAATCCCATCTCCTCGACTATTTCAGCGGTGGAACCACCACCGACGATAGTAGTGGAGTTCAGGCTGGCCAGCAACTTAGCCATGGACCTAGTTCCTTCGCCGAACCTAGGTATTTCATAAACCCCCACTGGCCCATTCCACATGATAGTCCTGCATTTCCTTAGCTCACCAGAGAACAGCTCGATGGCCCGAGGCCCAATGTCCACAATGTAGAGATCGTGTGGCACTTCTGTTGCTGGCACTGTCTTAGCCTCAGCCTCAGCCGTAATTCCTTCTGCTGCGACCACGTCGAGTGGCAACAAGAGTGGCACATTGTGTTGTTGTGCCTCTTGCAGCAACTCCCTGGACAACCCCAGTTTGTCTTCTTCTACCAAGGAAAGCCCAACTTCATGTCCCTGCGCCCTCAGTAACGTAGCTGCCATGCCACCCCCGACAAGCAATATATCAACCCTCTTCAGCATATTCCTTAACAGGCCTATTTTGTCGCTTACTTTGGCGCCACCAACCAGACAACCGAAAGGACGGTCAGGGGCATTGAGCAAAGTGTTCATGGCTTCCAGCTCCTTTTCCATCAAGAAGCCGCTGACTGCAGGCAGGTACCTAGCCACACCTACAGTGGAAGCATGAGCACGGTGAGCAGTACCGAAGGCATCGTTCACATATATCTCAGCCAGGCTAGCCAACTGCTGGGCGAATCCAGCGTCATTTGCCTCCTCTTCAGAATGAAACCTCAAGTTCTCCAGAAACAGAATGTCGCCTTCCTTCAGGGCTCTGGCCGTTTTCTCCGCTTCAGCCCCGATGCAATCTTGCGCAACCTTGACCTGCAAGCCGGCAAGCTGAGATAACCTCTGTGCTATTGGTGCTATTCTCAATGTTTCAACTACTTTTCCCTCAGGACGTCCCAAGTGGGTGCAAAGGATCACTTTGGCCTTGTGCTCAACGAGGTATTCGATACTGGGCAGTGAAGCTCGGATGCGGCTATCGTCGCTAATGGCACCCGTGTTGATATCCAGCGGGACATTGAAATCGACCCTGACCAATACCCTCTTCCCTTCGACATCCATATCTCTTATAGTCTTCTTGTAAGTCAATTTTGCCTCCCGAACTCTAGTAGTTGCGGTCCATCAGCGAACACACCAGTTGCTTTAGTTGTGTCACCTGTGATACAGGAACGCCGCTCCTTTCAAGCTGTGCTAAGCTTTGCTCGTAGTGCTTCTGCGCCAAAGCTTGCGAATAGCCTCTGGCCCCTATTTCATCGAGAATATTGGCGATGCTGGCTACATCTTCGCCCTCAATTGACTCGCGTGAATAGAGCCTGGCGAGCTCTTCCTTGACGGCGCTGCCACCTTCCCTCAGTCCATAGAGCACCGGTAGAGTCTTTTTCCTCTTAGATATGTCGCTGCTCTTAGACTTGCCGGTTCTTTCCTCCACGCCCCATATACCCAATATATCGTCATGGATTTGGAATGCTAGTCCCAATTCCTTGCCAAATTCACTGAAACAGGCTACCAGCTTCTCATCCTCTGTACCTACAAATGCACCAAGGGAGCTTGATGTGGCTAGCAACGCGGCCGTTTTTCTAGCTATCATGCCAAGATACTCCCCGATAGTGATGTCAAGGCGATTCTCATAGGAGATGTCTAGATATTGCCCTTCGCAAAGTCGGAGACAAGTCTCGCTTAGCATCTTGGCACAATGGACAATCTTACCATCGCGCACCCCTTTCTCTTTCAATCCAAGTACAGCCAGACAGGCTAGAGCGAACATAGCATCGCCGGCATTGATACCTTGTGCCTGTCCCCATAGCTTCCATACGGTCAGGCGGTTATGCCGCATAGAATCATTGTCCTCAATATCATCATGGATCAACGAGAAATTATGGACGAGTTCTAGGGCTGCTGCGGCAGGCACTACTTGCCTCGCATCGCCGCCGACTGCCTCGCAGCTAAGAAGACAAACAGCGGGGCGGACAAATTTGCCAGCCCTCTGGCGAGAGGGACGACCATATTCGTCCTGCCAACCCATGTGGTATCGCAACATGTCATAAAGGGCCAAGTCCTCAGCGCCAACAACGCCTCTTAGCTCAGCTTCTAGTTGCTCTTGGTATGACAGAATGACCTGGGGTAGGACGTCATCGGCATTCATAGAATTCCCCATATTAGCCAACTGAAAACCGCTTTGTCAACGGGATAGCTGTTCCTTGATCCATGAGCGACATCTTCAGGACAAACCTATCTGGCTTGTGCCGAGTTCTCACCCAGTAGGCTAAGACTCGGCGAAGCAGACCCCGATTGTCTTAGGGATAGCATAGAACTTGGGCGGCTATGCCAAGATGAACGAAGAGAAAGAGTGGGACAGCCAGCAACCCGCCACAGGCATTCAGAGGCAACAAGTATTAGGAGCACCTCAGTCCGAACCTCTTATTTCCTATCTGTGGTCGGGGTGAGAGGATTTGAACCTCCGACCTCATGGTCCCAAAGCAAACCGTAGAAAAGGCGGAAACCGCTCGCCTCCTTTCCACTAGTATACGAGATCACAACACCCAGAATCAACAGCTGGCATCTGGAAATCAGCGACCCCTGGCAAGAGGCACCCCGTTTCTGCCATAGTAAACATTGGCTCTCGTTAATAGCAGGAGAGAATTTCACAGCCGCCAGTCCGTTGCCAAGTGACTTTGCCAGGAATGCTAAACCGTAGGCCACACTGTTCAATAGACAGGACTCCGAAGATGGTTCTCGTGGCAGTGTTTCCCTTTACTCAAGAGCGTTAGATAACAATTTGGACTTTTGTTATTGCGTTTTCAAGCACTACGAAGTGAGAAGAATTTGGGTGAACGAAGCAGGAGATTGATCACCTTTCTCCTATTTTGGTATTCCTATCCACCTCGGAGTTCTATTCATATATTTACGGTAGGCGTCACCATACTCCTCTACCAGGCCTCGTTCTTCAGCCGGTACCACAATGTGCCACATGATTATCCATGCCGCTGCAAAAAGCAAAAAGAGCCAGGAAGCACACGCTATGCCTGTGCCCAGGTATATCAGGAAGGCACTAAAATACAAGGGGTGTCTGGAAATGTGGTAGGCACCTGTGGTAACAGGTTCGTTTGGCGGTGTGTTGATAATATTGACATAGGCAATAACGGCCATGACTCCCGCCACGAAACAGACGGGAATACCCACGTAGAACCACGCAGTACCTAGCTTTAGCGGTAAGAAAATAGAGTAGATGGCGGCAGCAGGCATGACTACCACGTGAGTAGAGAGAGCTAGGATCTTCTCAGTCTTGTTCAATGGCGGCCATCTACCCATGTTATCCCTTCTTTCCCTACTAATAAAAAGTCCTGGCACCATTCCCGCTAAAACAAGGAACACTGTAATAATCCAAGCGTTCCACAAACCTATTTCAAATGCTGGTACGAGCGACATCTTACTGCCCCCCCCTTTTCATAGAGAACTCCACTGGATACCCGCCAGCTAGCTGGCGGGAGGAAAGTGGCTCGCCGTAAGGCGAGGCAACGGCGCTTGCCCGAATAGGACTTTTCGCTGTATAACTGCGGTGTGGGAGTAAGAAGGACAAAACACGCCGTATATGATCTGAAATATCACTTGGTATGGATACCTAAGTACAGGAAGCATATATTGAACCAAGAGGTATCGGGGTACTTGAAGGAGATATTTCAACGGATAGCTGAAGAGTATGAATTCAGGATAGATACGATGGAAGTCATGGAAGACCATGTGCACATATTTGTTGAGGCACCACCCCGATATTCCCCGGCGCAGGTAGCGCAGATACTGAAAAATCTGTCTGCCCGAGAGGTATTCAAGAAATTTCCCAACCTGAGGAAACAACTCTGGGTTGGGGAGTTGTGGAGCGATGGATATTTTGTTAGGAGTGTAGGTGACAAAGTCACCGCTGAGATTATACGCAGGTATATTGAATATCAAACTCATGAAGAGACTTCCTCTCAATTACCCATGTTCGAAAAACCTTAAGATGCCCCTTAGCAAGCTGAGGGGTAGTTCACTCAAATGAGATACATGTTCTCCGCTTCCCTTAGCAAATCATCCCTGAACTTCGGGTGCGCGAGGCTGATGATATCTAGCGCTCTCTCCCGGGTGGACTTTCCCTTCAAATTGACTACACCATACTCAGTGACAACATAATGGGTGTCCATCCTTGGTGTAGTAACCACAGTGCCTATTTCGAAGCGTGGCACCACGCGAGAGGCCTCACCGTTCCTAGCTGTGGAATAGAAGGCCAGGATGGACTTTCCTCCTTGAGAATTGAAGGCTCCGCGCACGAAGTCAAGCTGTCCCCCCGTCCCACTGAACTGGGAGCCGGCAAGAGATTCCGCATTGCACTGCCCAAGCAGGTCTACCTCAAGGACGGAATTGATGGAGACCATATTGTCGTTTTGGGGGATGACGGCGGGGTCGTTGGTATAGGATACGGGGTAGCTCTCCATGCTCAGGTTTTCGTCTATGAACTCATACGTCCTCTTGGTGCCTAAAGCGATGGTAAACACGTTTTTCATAGGGTGCAGGGTTTTCTTTCTGCCGGTAACGACACCCATTTCTATCAGGTCAACCATGCCAGGCCCGAACACCTCTGTGTGAATCCCTGGGTCCCTGATGACGCTACCATACAGCTAGGGTTCGGTGGTATCAGTTCCAGAAGTGGAACGTGGTTCTCCACTATGGCATCCACCTCAGAAATGTGAAGGAGGGAATCCCCGAAGACGCGGGGCATGTTCTCATTCACCTCTACGATCAGCATTCTGCAGTGCCTGGCGGCTGTGGAGGTATAGTCGTTGGCAGTGCCAAAGCTGAAATAAACCCCTTTCCCCATGGGGGAGACGGTGGTAATGGTGACATCTACATCCATGAAATCCCGAATTAGCCGAGGGACCTGATGAAAGTGATTCGGCACAAAGTAGCTAAGCCCTACCTTGACCAAAGGCCTATCCGAAACGCCCACGAACCCGGAATAAGCCTGAATGCAATCCGAAAGATCCGGAGCGAGGATCGTTCTGGCAGCATGCTCCAAGCGAAGAAGGGCGAAGATTTTGATGTCCTTCAAGTCACCTGCGCTGGCTCTGTCTGCAATAACGGAGAGAAGGGCAGGAGGTTCGGCGGTAGATAGGCCGTAGACAATGGTATCGCCGTTCTTTATCCTCTCCACTACCTTCTGGGATGTGGTCAATTTTTGCTTGTATTCTGCGGCATAGGTATTCATGTCCCCTCATCATATTCAGTGTGCCGGCGGCTAGCTAAAGCATCGCGGAATCTCCATGCCACCGGAGGCAATTCTCCGTTCACATTTCACTCACAACCTTTGTTGCCTGGCAATCTGGCGTCAGGAATTACACCTCCTTTGCCCACCCATTTTCGGCGTCATTTCACTAGCTTCTTTCTCATTGTCAGCTCGTTTCCCCCTTCAGTATGAGAATTGTAGCTGACCTCGTCCATCATCTTGCGCATGAAGTAGATGCCCAATCCGCCAACCCTCCTTCTGTCCACGTCTGCATGTAAATCTGGCGCTGGAACAGAGCTAGGGTCGAAGGGCTTGCCCCTGTCTCTGATGGTAACAGTGAACTCGTCATTCACCAGCTTACAAGTAAGTGTAATGGTTCCCTTCTGCTCCGGGTAAGCGTACTGGATTATGTTGGTGCAGGCTTCGTCTACTGCCATCTGAACCTCGAATATACTTCTCTCGCCTGCGCCAATTCCTTTCAACACTCTGGTAATAGAATCATTGACGATCGACAGGCTTTCCAGCTTACTGTCAACCTCGAGTTCAAACCGTTTGCCCTTCATCAACTTAGCCAATCGATATGTTCCAGGTTCAGCTCGTTGCTGAGTGCTGTATCCGCCCATTCTGTCCTGGCAGTGCAACGCCTGGACTCAGTATATTATTGGGATCAAAGACTTTCTTGATGCCCTGCATCAGTTCTATCTCCCTGCCGCTGAGTGAGAGAGGAAGATTCTTGATCCTAGTTCTTCCTACGCCATGTTCAGCCGTGATAACTCCACCCAGATCAATCGCCTCTTTGTAGATTCTTTCTTTGATTTGCTCAAAATGGGGAGGAAGCTCTCCGTCTACTTTCATTAGGTGTGGATGCAGGTTTCCATCGGCAACATGTCCATACATCGGTATGTAGGCTTGGTATTCCTGGGCAATCTTATCTACTCTATCCATGAGTGTTCCTATGCTTGCCGGAGGAACAGCCATATCGAGAATGTCTGCTAAGTCGCGCTTCAAGGCCATGTATGTATTGCTTCGAATTCTCAGGATATTGTCTTGCTCTTTCCTTCCCTGAGCGACCAAGGTCTCAATGGAATTATTGGCTTTACAGATTCTCTCTATCTGTTGACTTTCGGCATAGACTTCGTCTTCACTGGCACCTTGTACTATAAACATCAGGTAAGCGTTCCCTTTCTTGGCAGGCCATTCTTTGCCAAGATGCTCAGCCGATCTGACTACCTCCCGCTTCTCTATGTATTCTATGGCCAGTGGGAGAATGCCCTTTTGCAGAATCTTCGGAACACTATTCACTGCATCGTGGCGCTCTTCATACGACACCAGCAAGGTGATAGTCATGTTTGCTCTAGGGTATAATCGAAGGACAGCCTTCGTTATTATTCCCAACGTCCCTTCACTGCCTATCATCAACTGCATCAAGTCATAGCCGGTGTTGTTTTTCAGCAGCTTTCCCCCAATTCTTGTGATTTCTCCTGTAGGCAATACAACCTCGAGACCTCTCACGTAGTTCCTCATGACCCCATGTCTGACTGCCCTCACTCCCCCGGCATTCGTCGCTATCATCCCTCCAACCTGTGCCGCTTCAGATCCGGGGTGTATGGGAAAGGAAAGCCTTTCAACTTCTGTATCTAGATACGCAATCAATTCTTCCAGGGTTACCCCAGCCTCACATGTGACCATCAGGTTATCTTCATCTGCCTCCAGGATTCTGTTTAACCTTTCCAAGGAAAGAATAATGCTTGGTTCAGGAGCTACAACTGCAGCACAGAGCCCGGTCCCTCCTCCCCGAGGGATAACAGGTATACAATCCCTATTCGCGTATTTCAAAATCTCAGAAACCTCTGCAGCATTTTCCGGCTTAACTAGAATCGAGCCAATATCGGGCTCCGGTCGAACTGGTTCAGGGGTCTCATCTATTAGGTAATCTCTTATTCGGTCTATTTCGGTTGAAACCCAATTTCCTCCTACAATGGCACTTAGTCCTTTGATTACCTTGTCTTCCACTCTTATTCCTCCTTGCTCTCCCTATGGAATTTAGACCGATTGTTCTTCATCCCAGGCAACCTTCAATACCATTATGGTGATGTCATCAAACTCAGGTTGACCCGTGCTAAATGCAGTTACCCCCTGTTGAATTCGCGTGATGAGCTCTTGAGCGCGTAGGCTACGTCCCTCGTCTATCAACTGGATAAGCCTCTGTTGCCCAAATTGTTCTTCCCTGTCGTTCATAGCTTCAGTCGCCCCATCAGTGTAAAGAACCACGAGGTCACTTTTTCGTAGGGAGATTTCCCTTTCGTCCAGCTCAATATTCGGCATGACCCCGAGGGCTATCCCTTTGGCCTCCAATAGTATAACCTCGCGGCCTTCTCTTCGGAGCATCACAGGGGGATTGTGGCCCGCATTAACATAGGTCAACGTCTTCTTTCTTGGATGGAGGACACCATAAAACAGGGTAACAAACATGTTCGCCCTGTCATCCTCCGCAATCAAGTCGTTTGCTCTTCGTATAGCTTGGGAAACAGTGGGCTTGCCTACGGCATGGGCACGAACTAGTGTTCGGGACAAAGCCATAAATAGCGCCGCTGAGACGCCTTTTCCTGAGACATTGGCAATCACTAACCCCCACTTATCTTCGGAAACTGGGATGAAGTCGTAGAAGTCACCTCCCACTTCTCTAGCTGGCCAATTCAGTGCTGCCTCATAGTCTGTTAGGAAAGATAGCAAGGACGCCAGCCTCTCCAAAGTGTTCTCATCATCATCCCGCGCTGGGCGTATATTGAGTCCCTTTTGCACATCATTGTTGGCGGGAGAATTCCTGGCGGTGGTCGAGGTTGTTCTCATTGTGGCAGCTCGCTCCCTGACCTCCTCAACTTAGTTTGCTGAACAGCGTCGTACGCCTCCAAGGAGGTGGGCAACTCCCGGAGCATAACTGGCTGGAGCCATTCCCGCGATGTCTGGGCGAGCAAATCATGTGCCACAGCTAAGATAACCCTATCGACAAAGAAAAGGCGAACCCCTAACACCACCATTGAACCAGCAGGAACTATATAGAGCCGCGGCGGTAGTCTTCAAAGGCTGACCTGCTTTCTATCGTCCAGAGGGCGCCTGCTCGGACCGGGCAGTGGAATGGAGACGCTTAGTAACCCCCTCCAGCTATTGTGGCACTGCTGCCGGAGCGAAGGGTCTCGTAAGCTTGGAGACCCTTCGCTCCGCTCAGAGTCGATAGCGGGACAGTCACCGAGGAGCTTACTGTACAGCCTCGGTCAAATCTTCGCTGACCAACAACGAGACATCCGACAATCCCTCGGCTTACGATTGGCTACTATTTGTCAAAGAACTCACCAACCGCCTTGGCAACACCGCCAGACTTTCCATTATGAAAGATGTTGCACGGTCTTCTATCCTGTGATCAAACCATGGGCAATCAGGTATTCATGGGCAACTTCATCCGGCTCCATCTTGTCGATGTCCACCTTAGCATTGAGTTCCTGCCAGGCCTTCTGACCTTCGGTCACTATCTCTGGGGTAGCAGCAGCACCGCCACCGGGAAAAGTAGCCACCAACTCGTTGAGGATTCCCTCAATCTCAGGATACGTACT
>CAZHQV010000042.1:6928-14288 GCA_964534285.1 uncultured Dehalococcoidales bacterium | reverse complement strand
ATTTGCCATCGGTGCTGCTGCTTTGAACTCCTTGGGCTTAATTCTCGCCTTTGCTATAGCTACACAGATAGTGACAATTTCCGGAGGCAGTATAATAGTGCCGGGAGCATTTAGCTTGCTAAGTGCGCCGGTTATCGTTGGCGTAATTCTGGGTGCCCTTATGCCCCCTATCTTTTGCGCTATGACCATGAAGTCAGTGGGTATAACTACGATGGCAATCATAGAGGAGGTTCGTCGGCAGTGGCGTGAGATAAAGGGGTTGATGGAAGGAACAGCCAAGCCAGAATATGGTAAATGCGTGGATATCTGCACCAGAACAGCGCTGAAGCAGATGTTGCTTCCTTCAATAATGACCATAGTTGCTCCTGTAGTTGTGGGACTGGTTCTGGGGAAATATGCTCTGGCTGGTTTTCTTATTGGAGCCCTGGCGACTGGCTTTGTCCTCGCTATAACCTTAAACAATGCTGGTGGCGCATGGGATAATGCTAAGAAGTGGATTGAGGCGGGGCAATTTGGTGGTAAGGGTTCAGACGCTCATAAGGCAGCAGTAGTGGGAGATACTGCTGGTGACCCCATGAAAGATACCTCTGGCCCATCTCTCAACATAATGCTCAAGCTAATGTCAGTAGTCTCACTGCTTCTGGCGCCGGTTTTCATACACTTCACCGGCTTTATTTGACTGTGCTCAATGCATTTGCGGGTATGAATGGCCGGGGGGTGTCTACCCTTAACAGGGGACAGACACCCCCCCGGCGACCTTAGGCTTTGGGAGGCTTTATGTATTACGAGGAATTGAACCAGGGTGACAAGGTTACGACAAGGCGGAGAGTTGTGACCGGAACAGATATAGATACCTTCGCAATTATGACAGGAGCCATAAACCCTCTCTTTCTAGAAGATGGATTCGGTAAGAGACTAGGTTTCAAAGGGAGAATCGCACCGGGCATACTTACGCTTGCCTTGGCAACAGGACTCCAATATGCCACGGGGCTATTTGACGACATCATAGCCTTCTTGGGTATAGACAAACTCAAGTTTCTGGCAACTGTGAATCCAGGGGACACAATCTGGGCTGAGGCGGAAGTTATAGCAAAGAAAGAGATTGATGGGGAAAGGGGCATAGTGAGTTTCAAGTGGCTTGCAAAGAACCAGGAGGAGAGGCCTGTCCTTGAAGCAGAGACAACTTTTATGTTAAAGAGAAAACCCTGAAATATGAACTTGTAGGAACGTCAAATGGATTTTGAATTGTCATCCAAACATATAGAATTGCAGCGTTCTGTGAGGTCGTTGGTTGAGCAAACTGTGCTGCCGCAAATCATGGAGTTCGAGGAAAAGAGCCTCTTCCCCTGGGAATTGTTCAGAAAGATAGGAAGTGAAGGTTTCCTGAGAACGCATATACCTGAGGCGAATGGTGGGCTGGGGCTAGGCACAATGGGATACTGTTTGGTGAGTGAGGAGCTGGCGAAAGCCGGCGCTGGCATGACACATAACGGACATTTCCAAACCCAGAAGATGCTCCTCGGATACGGAACACAAACTCAAAGGGACAAGTACCTCGATAAGTTGGGAACCGGCGAGTACCTAGCAGCGACGGCGATCTCTGAGCCCACTGTAGGGTCCAGCTTTGAGGATATGCGCACCTGGGTTGAAAAACGAGATGACGTTTTTGTCTTGAACGGGCTTAAGACCCTGATAAACGATGCCGCCGAGGCCAGTGTTATCAGCATGTTCGCTAGGAGCGAAGAGGGAATAAGCGTTTTTCTTGTAGAAGCAGGCACCCCGGGATTTCGTATCACGGGAAAACTTGACCCTATGGGGATGAGAAGTTCGCCCATATACACCTTTGAACTCAGGGACTGCAAAGTCGAACCTCAGCAGCTTGTGGGTAGATTTGGAGAGGGGCTTAAAGCGTTTTTTTCTGCCTTCAATTTTAGCCGTCTGGGAAATGCCAGCGCGGCCCTGGGCATTAGCCAAGCCGCATTCGAAAAGGCCTTGGCCTACGTCAAACACAGGCAGGTTGGGCGTCACACCACAGCCGAGTTCCAAGGGATTCGCTGGATACTGGCAGAGATGAGCACTGAGCTTGAGGCAGCTAGGTTGGTTCGCAATAGGGCTGCCGTGATGGAAGATGACAAGCAAGACATAAGCCTGGAATCATCTAGGGCGAAGCTTATTACCGTGGATGTGGCGAATCGAGTGGTACCACACTGCATACAGATCACGGGAAGATACGGGTGTCTCAGGGATAGCCTCCTCGAGTTATACCTTAGAGATGCCAAAGTGCTGGGCACTGCGGGCGGCTCATTGGAGGTCATGAAAAACAATATTGCCAGACGATTGATAGGAAGCTAGGTTTGGCGTGTGACGTTCTTCTTGATGAAATGGACGATGTCGCCGGTGGGCGACTCCGGGCCTAAGGCCTGGCCAACTGGCCTTAGTCCCCTTTACACAACCTTGCGTACAAAAGGGTAGCTGCCATTAAGGAGTAGATGAGCTACGCTGAGTCCCGAAGGGACTCTCCCACATAGTCAAAAGGCAAAAACTAGGGATTGAGTTATCTCTTCTATGCTGTGGTTCAAGGCTTCCCTATTGGCATATCTTACATTCAGGATTCTGCCAGAAATCCTGTGAGCTTGCAGCTCAAGATACCGGCATTCCTTTAACAACGGCTTGAGGATAAGCCTGTTGCCTCCAAAGAAGACATAGTCCAGGGTGTAGTTCTTGAATCTCTCCTCGATCCTGTTGCTGACCTTTCTTAGAAAATCCTTTTTCTGCTCCTCGGTTCTCCGGGCAAACCTTTTCTCGCTCATCCCTCCTTTTCTATGCTCTTTATGGATGTACCCCGTGCCTGTTTTGGAGTCTACTAGACTGTCACGGTCAAAAATCCCCAGAGAGTATGAACCCCATGTCACCAGCACGACACCGGTGGTGTATGCTCGCTCCAGTGTTTCGTAGAGGACTGAAGCATCAAGCTCACCGATTGACATCTTGTCCTCACCTATGGGGAATGGAGGCAGCACTATGTATTTACTATTCTCCTCCCAGAATACCGCCGCCCCAGTACTGTACTTGTCAGCCTCTCTAACAAGAGCTTCGTTAGCAACTGAGTGTTTGATCTCACCGGCACAGATGTCATATCCGGCCTCGGCCAGTAGTTCACCTATACGGTGGGGAAAGGAGGAGGGCTTTAAGTACAGGTTTACATAATCTCCGGTGTTGGCTCTCAGCTTGGCCAGAAAGCTGTATAATCTCCTTTTGTTAAGAAACTCCCTTTTCATGGGTGAAATGATGGCGCCCTTCCTTGCATAACAAGCAATAATGGCAGCAAATGCCCTGCCGGACGGCCTTCCAGCGACCTCAAAGACATACCGCTCATGTTTGAGGGAGGTGCTTGGCTTCCTCTAGATTTGTCTACGTGTAAGACCTTTGCTTCGACGCCTGTCAAGTCGATGGGTTCCAGCCCAACTCGTCTTTGGGGTCTTCTGAGGAGAGTATATCAAAATGACTATGGTTGTCCATCTCACTATGGGTGCAAGGGCGAGGAACGACCGTTTTCTGCGGCTGGCACAGTTGCAGACGCTCAAGCAGCTGGCTGACTGGGTCTATCTTACCCCATCTCTGGCTCGATTAGTCCATAGTTGCCATCTTTGCGGCGGTATAACAGGTTGAGTTCACTGGTGTCGGCATTGATGAAGAGAAAGAAATCGTGTCCCAAAAGCTCCATGTGGTCTATCGCCTCATCTTCGGGCATTGGCTTAATGAGGAAATGCTTCGTCCTGACAATCCTCTTGGCAACCTCTGCCTCACCTGTCTCAGTTGCTGCCCAATGGCGAGCTAAGGAAGCGCCTTTGCCTTTGTTGTAGCGCTTGCCTTTGTACCGCTCAATTCGATTGGTTAAGACATCCGATATTTTGTCAATCGCTGTGCGAATATCCTTGGCTTTCTCTTGAGCCCTGATTAACGTTCCTCTGCTATCAAGCGTGACCTGTACGGTTATTCTTTGCTCAGGCAGTTTCGCCCTTCCCTCGGAAATCTCTACCTTGCCCTCACCAATGGCGGGCAAGTATCGCCCTAGCTTGCTGATCTTCCTGTTAATGTATTCCTCCATCGTCTCAGTGAGTTCTACATCGTTCTTGCCAAGAATCTGAAGATTCATGTTCCCTCCTCACCTTTGGATTTCCCTGGCCAAAGTTAGACCCCACACTGAAATAGCCCCTTTGCTTTTTAGAGCTTCGGCACAGGACTGCAATGTCGCTCCAGACGTACATACATCGTCAACAAGGATAACCTGTCTACCGCTCACCTTCCCATTCTGACAGGCAAAGGCATCAGCTACATTCCTCTGCCGCTCTTCTATATTGGCCGCTTTCACCTGAGGCTTTGCCTCCTTAACGCGAGTAAGACAGTCCTCCATCACCGGCAGACTAATGAGCTTGCCCAACTCCCAAGCTAAGAGCTTGGATTGATTATAGCCCCTCTCCCTCAATCGCTTGGGGTGGAGGGGTACGGCAATAAGGGCTTCCCCGGGTAAGGGGTTTGACTTCAGATAATCAGCCAACAATCCAGCTAGGCAGGGAGAAATCGCCTTCAGGTTGTGGTACTTCAGGTGATGGATGGCCTGGCGCATTACCCCGTCAAAGAGGAACGGGGAACGGATGCCGTCGATTTGGGTTTGCCTTTCTCTGCAGTTGGAGCACAGAATGCCGCTTGCCTGAGGTCTACCACATTTGGGACAGATTGGCTGCGTTAGCTTAGGCAATTTCTGTTCACAGGCGCGACACAGAAAACCACCCACCTTCCCACAGCCAACACATTGGCGTGGGAAAAAGACATCAACTGCTAGCGCAAATACTTGACCCAGGCGAAGCAAAGTTACTATTTGGGAGCAAACTCCCGGTGTGAACGAGTATGAAGTGCTCCGCTGAGAATGGGTTCATTTATGTATATCTCGCCATTCCTGATCTTGATATTGTAGCCGCAGTCAGGATTGGTACATACCCAAGCCTTGTAATGAATCGGTGCTCCCTGACCACCGAAGTCCGAAAGAGGCACCAAATCTCCCGAACCGCACTTCTGGCATTTGGCAAAACCGTGATTCTCCAAGGATCCCACCTCCCAGACCGAAAATAACTCGATAAGTTTACACTAAGAAACCTAAAATGGCAAGAGCTTTTGGGCCTATTTTCTGGAAAATTTGACTTCATTCACTGGTTTTGCCCGGCTGCTAGCTCAACGATAGAAAGACGGGTGTAAATGGCTCCACCGGGTGTTAGCTGGCTTCTCATAAAGCTAACGTCTTTGACATCGAGATAGTATTTGATTTCGGGACTGGTCGACATTACCAGCTCGCCGAAGTTCTTTCTCTCTACAGGTAAGGTTCTCTCTCTAAGACGAGCCATAGTCAGATGCGGCGCAAAAGCGCGCTCTTCTTTAGCAAAGCCCAAAGGACTGAGTGCGGAATCAACCCTCCGCTGTAAGGTTAACAGCTTGTCTAGTTCGCCGCCAATGCCAACCCAGAGAACGCGGGGCTGCTTCAGGTTGGGGAAAGCCCCTAGTTGGGAAATCTCCAGATGGAAGGGAGAAATGCTTTGAGCAGCTTCTTCTATGGCTTTGGTTATCTTGGTGACTTGCTTGGACGAAATGTTGCCCAAGAATTTCAGGGTCAGGTGGATAGCATCGGGGTCCACCCACTTAATGAACGCGTGTTCATGTCTCTCCAGTTCACGCCTTAGGCTAGCTAGGCCAGCCTTGACTTCACTGGGCAGTTCAATCGCGACAAAACAACGTATTTGCTCAGGATTATCTGGCAGTTCTGCTCCTTTGTCCATTTTCAGCCTCACCTCAATCCTCTCCCTTCAAGGGAGAAGGGCGATACTTTATGACTAGTATTCATTTTGTATCTGAAATAGGGACGATGCCCTTCTCTTACCTTTCCTTTTTATTCTTTTCCCTTTGTTGCTTGGGCTTTTTCACATTCTTTCTTCCCTTAGTTGCCATGTCTAGTCTGCTTCTTTGCTATTTGAGTATTACTGCTATGTGGCTTAGCCCAATGAAGAGTATTCTCCTTTAACAGTAAATTTAATTCCATTAGCGTCTAAGCAATGCCATTTTACCTGCCAGTCTTCCACTTCCTTTGTAGAGGCTGGAATTTGAAAGCTAATGCCTGCAGAGAGCGATTTACCAGCGTCAACTTGCCCGTTTCCCCAGGTCTCTGCTATATCCGACTTCGACATGGTGAAGGCAACGTCACCATGCTCGTCAAAAATCTCCACTTTGGTCACGGTTATCGTTTGGGATGAACCATTGAAGAGGTTAAAGCTAAGTTGGTGAACGTAACTTCCAATCGTTATTGCTGAGTAGAGTATTGCTGAAACAAGTTCCTCAATGGTTTTAGTGCTAAAAGTGTAGTCATGAGATAAAGCCTCATTCCCGGCCTCATCCATAGAGTGTATTCTAAAATGATAAGCTGTCCCAGGCTTAAAATGAGTAAGCGTGATAGTGTGCCCAGTGGTCAGCTTCCCATCCGATGCTGTAATTGAGCCGTAAGCGTGAGTTGTCCCGTATTCTACTTGGCTGGTAGCAGGTTCATCAGTTACCCAGCTTATAGTGGCGCTTGATTCCGTAATACCAGAAATGTCCACTCCTGAAATCACTGGAGCGATTGTATCAGCGAAATGAGCAATGACAGTCTTATTTGAATCCATGACAATGGTGATAGTAGGCGAGGAACTTGAAGCATCGCCGTCCCAATAATCAAAAGTATAACCACTGGCGGTGGTAGCAGTGAGTGTCACTTGCACGCCTGGTTCATACTCACCACCCGAAGGAGATACAGACCCTGCTCCTGAAGGGCTGATACTTACGCTGAGGGTATAGGTCTGCTGCTGAGTAGGTGGTGCTGTGATTGGTACAGCACAACCTCCCAACAAAAGAATCCCGATAGCTAGAATTGATAATAATATTCGCTTCATTTTGAGCTCCTAAATGTCTTTTCACCACCAAATCTGCCTTCTACCCGCCGTATAAGCATGAGAACATGATATCTCTGCCAGTAGAAGACGAAACCCATGACTA
The DNA here is from genome assembly GCA_964534285.1 of uncultured Dehalococcoidales bacterium. Lineage (GTDB taxonomy): Bacteria > Chloroflexota > Dehalococcoidia > GIF9 > AB-539-J10 > JADFUX01. The sequence goes on along the minus strand of CAZHQV010000042.1, from coordinate 7,214 downwards.
ATAAGAAACCAATCAATATGCCATAATTGATGCCAGGGCTAAATGGAAGTAGCATGAGAATACCGGGAATAACGACAGCCAGAAAGATAGCCAAAAATCCAAAAAACAGTGCTAAAGACTCACTACTCCACTTCGGCTTATGCTTAGCAGTCAAATTACCCTTTATACCGATAGTAGCGCTGCCAGTTACTTTGCATTCTTTTCCAGTCTTACCACAATATGGACATGGTCCTGTCTAGCTCGTGTGCAACTCCTTCTAACTATTTCGGTACCTACATTGACCTTC
>CAZHQV010000042.1:0-6918 GCA_964534285.1 uncultured Dehalococcoidales bacterium | reverse complement strand
TGAACTTCAGCAGTCATTTAAATTTTTCACCTCCTTTTCACTTTTACTTCCTTCTACATCATTTATTAAGGGAAGTTCGAAGGGGCCTTGTTCCCTAACGCCTTGAGCAGTTGTTGGGCATTGCCTCCCAAGATTCTAGCCTTATCTTCTTCAGGTAGTTCCGAATATCGGATTTGGGCAATTGTCCGACCTTGCGGGATAAGCGGATAGTCAGTGCCCAGTAGTATCTTGTTGCTGCCAATAATATCGCTCACTCGTGCAAAAATTTGAGGTTGGTAGAGGAAAAGGCTGGCCGCGGTATCAAAGAAAACGTTAGTTAGCGCTTTAGCTACTTCGGGCATCAAAGCATAGAAGGGCAAGCCCCCACCCCAGTGGGCACAAACGATGTTTAGATTAGGGAAGCTCAGTATGAAGGAATAGAGGATATCGGGAGTAATACTGCCCTTGCCCATATATTGATGCCCGACAGGCTCAGAGGAATGGGTCAAGAAGATAAGATCGTGTCTGAGCGCTACGTCAACCACGGATTTCATCGTATCGCCCGCGAGGTCAAACCCCTGCATATCAGACCTCATTTCGCCGATTCCTCTGGCTCCTGCTTTGGCGCAGCGCTCCAGCTCAATTAGGGCGGCATCACCAGCAGTAGGTTGAATGCAACAAAAGCCAACGAGCCTGTTAGGATACCGCGCCACCGAGTCCAGGATGTAATCGTTGGTTTCGACGCACAGCCCGTGGCTTACCCAGCCTATATTGAGGGCGACAGACAAACCAACCTCTGCCTCGTCCATGCTGGCAATTAGTTCCTCAGCCGTTACGAGTTTTGCTTTTGGTTCGGAATAAAGCAACGAGAAGCAAGAGTCACGCTTGACATATTCCTCACGTTGTTCCTTTACCCAGGGGGGAAATATGTGCGTATGAAAATCTATGATCACTGAGAGAATTATACCTGAGTCTGCCTACAGCCTCAATTGAAGCGAAGTGGGAAAAAAGCTGGGAATATAACATAATCACGTAGACATGGGACACATCGGTGGTCTACAATTTAGTCGCAGCAGATGCCGAATCATGGCGAAATATCCTCTGGAGTTGCCCCACAAATCACCAGACTGAACTTGTCTGTGGCAGAACTCAAGGAAAGAGCCAGGAATCTGCGCCGCGATGCAATACAAATGATAGCCGCGGCGGGTAGTGGTCATCCTGGCGGATCTCTATCAGCCGCTGACATCATCACGGCACTGTATTTCAAGGTTCTACGCCACGACCCACTGAATCCGCAGTGGCCGGATCGGGACCGATTCATATTGAGCAAAGGGCATGCGGCGCCAATCCTATACGCGGCCCTTGCTGAAAGTGGCTATTTCCCTGTGGAAGAACTGCTCACATTGAGAAAGCTGGATAGCCGCCTTCAAGGACATACTGACAGGAATCTCACCCCTGGGGTGGAAATGTCGGCCGGCGCTCTGGGTCAGGGCTTGTCCTTTAGTGTTGGCGTTGCCCTGGCTGCCAAGCTTGATCGTCTCTATCATCATGTATACGTTCTGCTGAGCGACGGAGAGTGTGATGAGGGGCAAACTTGGGAAGCAGCTTTGTCGGCCGCCCATTTCAGACTGGATAATCTGGTAGCCATCGTTGACTGCAATCGGCTGCAGCTCAGTGGCCCGACTCGGGAGATTATGAACCTGGAGCCGTTCGCGCAGAAGTGGAAAGCTTTTGGCTGGCATACTATCGAAATAGACGGCCATGACTTCGACCAAATTCTAGCCGCCTTGCAGGAATGTCAAAACACAAAAGCCAAGCCAGCTGTCATTATTGCCCATACCACCAAAGGCAAGGGAGTCAGCTTCATGGAGAACAACGTAGCATTCCATGGTAAGGCGCCTACGCCAGAGGAAGCAGAAAAAGCGCTAAAGGAACTAGAATAGTATTGTCATTGCGAGCGAAGCAAAGCAAAGCAATCTTATATTCGCCTCTTCCTTGAAGGAAGAGGATTAAGGCGGGGTTGAAATCATGGCTGGAATGTCCACCCGTGAAAGCTACGGAAAGACCCTGGTAGAGCTGGGGAAGCACAATCCCAATATTGTCGTGCTGGATGCGGATTTGTCACCCTCAACAATGACCCAGTTCTTTGCCAAGGAATTTCCTGATCGCTTCTTCGATTGCGGCTTGCAAGAACAGAACATGATAGGCATAGCCGCGGGATTGGCTGCTTCGGGTAAGACTGTTTTTGCCAGCACCTTCGCTGTGTTTGCCTCCTGTCGCTGCTTTGATCAAGTGAGGATGTGCCTTTCACAGATGGGGTTGAATGTTAAGGTTGTTGCTACTCATGGTGGCATCAGTGTGGGCGAAGATGGTAGCTCGCATCAAGCTATTGAGGACTTAGCCTTGTGCTGTGCTCTCCCCGGCTTTACTGTCATTGTTCCTGCCGATGGCATTGAGACTGCTGGGGCTGTGAAAGCAGCGGCAAGCACTTACGGTCCTTTCTATATCAGGTTAGGCCGTCCCAAAACGTCCTTTGTCTATGGTGAGGGCTATCACTTCATCTTGGGCAAGGCGGTGACTATGAGACAAGGCCGAGATGCTACCGTTATAGCTACGGGCATCATGGTAGCCAGGGCTTTGGAGGCATCAGATAGCTTGGCAAGCCAAGGGATAGACTGCCGAGTAATCAACGTGCATACTCTCAAGCCACTGGATGAAGAAGCCATAGTCAAAGCAGCCTCGGAGACTGGCGCTATTGTTGTGGCCGAAGAGCACTTGGCGCATGGCGGCTTAGGCAGCCGTGTTGCTCAGGTAGTAGCCAGGGAAAGGCCGGTGCCTATGGGATTCGTCAACCTTGGTGACAGATATGCCTTATCAGGCAAAGCCGAGGAACTGCTTGTAAGATATGGCCTGACTGCGAAGGATATTCAGGTGGAGGTGAGGGCGGTGGTGAAAAGAAAGTAGTACGCCCGGCTAGCTGGCAAAGCTCACACCACGGTTTAGTAGAGCAGTTGGCGCGCCCCTTTGTCCAGAGAACAGCACGCATCGTTGAGGGAATACGACGATTTTCCTGGATGCTAGCTGTCTTGCCTCAAATAATCCATAAGCTCACCAAAGCTTGGAGGAAATTCCGGCTTGAATGTGAGGAAAGACGGAGTGGGATATCTCATTCCAGCCCTATGGGTTGCTTCAAGACCTTCAACTAGCGCCTCGACTCTGCTCACAGGTGTAGCAAAGGATACCTCGTGGTCTTGTGCTCCAGCAATCATTCGGTCACCACCACCAACTACAACGAACTGGCACTGGTCAGTCAGGATCGTCTGGGTGATCTCTCCACCACAGGCGAAGCCCCCTGAAGCGCTGGAAACGATAGCTTCACCTGTTCCATATACGGCAGCCTGTATCAATCGGGCTATCTGAGCCGGGTTGCCATAGACTATTATGACCTGGGGTTCAAAATCGGCTCGGTGGAGAGGTGCTGCCACGAGATGGGTGTATTTTCCCTGCTCAAGCCGGGGCATCGCCTGGGCCATTTTGGTTCTGATATCCTGGTTCTTTACCCAAAATGGAACATTGAAGCTACCATCGACGAATTTGGATTTAGCTGGCAGAAAGCCTAGTGTGAGCGCGCCAAGAGGGCAAAGCATGTCTTCCTCGCCCATTGCCATTGACCAGCCGTAACGCCGAGCTAGAGCTATGCCCTGGCATACCGCCATTGCCGTGCCTAGATGTCGCTTTGGCATCTTGGCCTTCTCAGGGATCTCACCCGCTGAGCTAACCATCTTGACAGCCACTGGGAAAGTCCCCGGACGAATATACGAATCCAAAGCTTGACTAATCTTCTGTAGTTCCAATCCTACAACACCTCCTTTCTTTCTGTGTCTTTGCAATTATAGCACAGGTCATACTTGCTAGATGTGGTGCGCTGGCTTCAGTCTGCACAAGTTGGATTGCTAGCCGTCTTGCCTCAAATAGCCCATAAGCTCACCAAAGCTTGGAGGAAATTCCGGCTTGAATGTGAGGAAAGATGGAGTGGGATATCTCATTCCAGCCTTGTGGGTTGCTTCAAGACCTTCGATCAGCGCGTCCACTTTGGCCACAGGTACAGCAAAGGAGACCTCGTGATCTTGTGTTTGGGCAAACACTCGGTCGCTACCACCAACTACAACGAACTGGCATTGGTCGGTCAGGATCGGCCTGGTAATCTCTTCAGTACAAGCGGCGCTGCCGCCGCTGCTGGAAACGATAGGTTCACCTCTTCTATATACAGCAGCCTGTATTAATCTGGCTATTTGAGCCGGGTTGCCATAGACTATTATGACCTGCGGTTCAAAGTCGGCTCGGTGAACAGGTGCTGCCACGAGATGAGTGTATCTCCCCAGTTCGAGCCGGGGTAGGTCACGGGCAATTCTGGCTCTCACATCCTGGTTCTTTTCGTAGAAAGGGATACTAAAGCTGCCGTCGAGGAATTTGGGTTTGGCTGGCAGAAAGCCTAGTGTGAGCGCCCCAAGGGGGCAAAGCATATCTTCCTCGCCCATCGCCATTGACCAGCCATAACGCCGAGCTAAAGCTATACCTTGGCACACCGACATCGTCATTCCCAAATCTCGCTTTGGCATTCTGGCTTTCTCAGGAAGCTCACTCGCCGAGCCAAGCATTTTGACAGCCACCGGGAAAGTCCCCGGACGAACATAGGAATCGAAAGCTTGGCTAATCTTCTGTAGTTCCAATCTCAGAACACCTCCCTTGCTTCGCCGCTATTATACCATAGCACCCACAGGGCTAAAGGATTTGAGTTCACGGTGGGGTTGGGTCGGGCTTCTTCTTTCCATCTGCTGACGTAGCAACATAGCGTGTGGAGCTAGCAAACGAGAGATTCCCTGTCTATCAAGTGGGAATGCAGGACCTAAACCGGATTCTTGTCTGAGCAATTGCTTCCGAGGTAGTGACAAGCGTATCATTAGGGAGTTTGAAATAGTCATCAAATGTGTATTCCGTTCAGCAGTGTGTATTATGAGGGTAGGAACTGGGAAAAACGCCAAGAGAAAAAGGATGGGAGAGCTATGATGAGGAAGGCAACGCTATTACTTTTGGTGGTAGTCATGATTATGTGTCCTGTCATGGTCTCATGTGGTTCGTCAGAAAACGGCCAGTCTACGGCACCTGCTTCTGAGCCGGTAGAGCCTACTGTTGGTTACATCCCGGAGGGGTGGAGTCTAAGTGCTCAACACCCCTACGGCACCTACTGGGAAGAAGACGGTACCAGATGGGGGCTAGTTGAGTATGGGGATGAATCAGATTGGGATTCTGTGGCGATATTCTATGGTGATGTTCCGCCGGAGTTAGAGGGCAACGAGACGGACGGGGACACGTTGATGAGTAAGGCAGCTGACTACCTGGCTCCCATCGAGCCGACCGAGCTAGGTACGACGACTATCGGTGGCCACGTGGCTGGTTACGCCCGTGCCTACGACGAGGAACATGATTGGTTTGACACGGAAATGGTGTTCGTCATGGACTCAACCTGCATTGACATCTGTACCCGCTATGGTACAACCTACTCTCAAGACGAAATAGAGGTAGTGTCCCTGATAAACAGCATTCACTAATGTCAGGTGCAGAAATATCGTGAATTAGCGTATCGGGAATTCTATGCCCTTCCGTTGTAGAAGTGCACGATTTGGGGATGTCGTACGTTTGACCTTCCCCAGGAGCCAACTCGCTTCACGTGAGTCCGTTCTGCACGGGCCAACCAAGTACCCTTTGGATGTGATTCAGTGCCCTGGTGGCTTTCTTGATATGCCCTCAAGCGCCTGGTAAAGCCTCAGACTATCCTCAAACTACGCGGACCGCGTATATCTCAGCACCATGTCAAGGCTTTCCCAGCCACCTAGTCCAGCAGTATGCTTAACGTCTAAGCCAGCACGGTGAAGGCTAGAGGCGCATGTTCTTCTGAAGGTATGGGCGTTACATTTCAACCCAGTCGCCGATTCCAGGCTTTCAAGCATGGCTTGTATGCCTCTCTCTTTAAGATGCCAAATATTACTTCCCGTGCCATTACCAGGAATCCATTCCCTCAGTAGATTAGCTGTCCTCTCTGCAAATGGTGCCTTCCTCTTGCTTGTTGGCGTTTTCCCAAATCGTCACGGTGAAGCTTTCCCGGTCAACATCGCTACCCTTGATACTCGCTAGCTGACCGAGCCTCATACCAATGTTAGCAAGCAGGCTTATAGTGCATTTGTCTCTCGGGTTATCGGCTCGCCTTATGAGGTGGTCCACTTGCTCCGTGGTCAAGCTAGGAAGTATAGCTTTGGCAGGCTTAGGTGGGTCTACTTTCTTAAGAGGATTGTCCTCTAGGTAGTCATTCCTTGCCAGCCAGTTAGCAAATGCTCTTATTGCCCTGAAATAGGCGTGCTTTCCGCCAGTGGTGCATCTGCGATTGGCAAGAAACTCGTTCATGCTTTGTGGAATTAAGTCACATTCGGCTACGAAAGGCTTTCGGTATGTTTCGTCGAACGCTAGCGTTCTGGGCGATATGCCTTGCCTTCTGGAACTGAGGAATTTTGTTAACAATCGCTGAGGGCTTTGTTTGTGCCGAGGGCGGGACTCGAACCCACACTCCGTTTCGGGAAGCGGATTTTAAGTCCGCCGCGTCTACCGTTTCCGCCACCTCGGCATCTTCGCGCTTGATTTACTAGGATGTGAGACTATATACGTGTGGGAAGTCGTTGGGTCAACTTGTACACCCGTCTGTGGCTAAATAGAGGCGGCGAGCGGAGTTGAACCGCTGAATAGGGGTTTTGCAGACCCCCGCCTTAACCACTTGGCTACGCCGCCGTAGATAAACCCATAATGATTCTCGAGCTTCCCGCTAACCCAATCTGTACTGGAGCGGAAGACGGGATTCGAACCCGCGACCTCTTCCTTGGCAAGGAAGCA
>CAZHQV010000041.1:0-14358 GCA_964534285.1 uncultured Dehalococcoidales bacterium | reverse complement strand
ACGCTAGCCTCTCTCTTGCCTTTTCTGCCATCGACCAGCTATCGGGATAATGAGCTTGAGCAATCGCCTCAGGCAGGTCGAGAAAGTGATGCCGGTTTCTTGTCTCTGAGGGCAGAAAGTCTCTCAATTGCCATGCCCAGCCATTGATGAGCTCCTTCATCCACCTCCTCACCTGTCTGGGATACAATCCCTGGGTAAGAGGGTACACAGGAACCAAGCGACCTGTATGGATCAGTTCTTTGGATCCAAGCAACTCCCACTCAGGGGATTCGAAGACCTTTTGCCCTTTGAACGAGCTAACTCTGCCACTAATTGCCACTCTTGCATTGGTAGAGAGATTTCTAGCTAGGTAAGGCTGGTTAAACCAGACCACCCTGATGTTTCCCGTTTCGTCACCCACAATTGCCTCTGTGCCCGCCCGGTTGCCCAGAGTAGTCACTCTGGCTTCCCATACTATAGCTACGATAGTCTGCTCTTCACCCTCCTCGAGCTCAGCAATGGGTTTCCTCTGGCTGTAATCGACATACCGCCTGGGGAAGAAATAAAGCAAGTCATGTATCGTTTTCACGTTTAGCTTGGACAGTTTGTTGGCTATGTTGGGTGTGATGCCCCTGATGACAACTACGGCAGAACTCAATGACTCACTTCCCTTTCCCGGGGGCGCTTTGGCCCTTACAGATAGGCCGTTGCCTGCCTTTACCACAGACCTTTTGTCTTTCTTTGTCTTTTCTAGGTCCTGCAGCCTGTCAAAGATATTTGCTATCCATTTCTTGCGCTTGTCTATGTCCCAAGAAGCGTATTGGGAACTAGCTAAGTTGAGGCTATCGAAAGTCGCCAGAAGTCGCTGGTCAGCTATGGTTTGCCTGATTTGCCCCGCTTGTTTGTGCAGATATCTATCCAAGCCACCAATCACTGCCTTGTCGGCATAACCTTTCTTACGCTCTAACTCAAGAACCTGTCTTAACGACTCAGTGCTTTCCATCAAGTGCCTCTGCTAATTGTAAAGGCCTTTAGACGATGCGACTTGCCAATCCATCAGGCCTCTTCTTGTGGCCCCGAACCGCAGTGAACGGGCTCTGGTTCCCTCGTCGGCCCTGTGCATAGCACAGGGCTTCGGCTGAGAATAACAGCGATGTTACCAGACAAACTCAATCGCCCAAATTCATTACTCTGCTTCAAGGACGGAAACAGCCAGGACATGAGGGCCAACATGCGTGCCTACAACCGGGCTTACCTTGGAGCGATAGGTGCGCTCCGGAGGGACAAAGTCTTTGAGGCGCTCAGCCAATACCTCCACCTCGTCAGGTGTAGTGGCGTCCTCAATAGCCAGAGCTTCTACATTTTCGAAGCTTTTGACAAAGTTTGCCAGAAAATCCATTGCTTGGGCTCGATTGCGGCGACGCGCAATGGGAAAGGTTGCGCCATCTTTTATTGCCAAGACAGGATTTATCTTTAGCACAGTGCCTAAGAAGGCCCGTGCTTTACCGATACGCCCTCCTCTTCTCAGATATTCCAACGTATCGAAGCTCATCCGTACATGGACCCTAGAGATTGCTCCCCTGACCCAGCCAGCAACCTGGTCCAAGTCAGCCCCTGAGTTAGCCATCTCAGCAGCCTTTATGGTCAGAAGCATCTGTCCCCCTATGGCCGTCTGAGAATCAATCACCTCTATGCGGCAATCCCCGGTGACCATAGCCTTGCCCTGAAGCGCTGCGCTGTAGGTGGCGCTAAAGAGATGCGAAATAGTTATGGCTAGAATTCCGTTTGCCTCTTCAGCCAATTCGCTGAAAAGCTCCGCGGCGAACCCGGGAGCGATAGTTGAGGTTGTGGGGATGACTTTGCTTTCTTCGAGCCTACTGTAGAATCCCTCCGTGGACAAGTCCACATTATCTCGGTAGACTTCATTGCCAAAGTGTACATACAAAGGCACGACTCGAATCCCAAGCCTCTCCGCCAGTTCGGGGGTAATGTCAGAACAACTGTCAGTTACCACCTTGACCATTACTCTGTACTCCTGGAAGCCTTCGCTTCTCACGCTTCTCAGGGTGCGCCAAAATCACTCCAGTGATATTACATAATTATAGTATGGTTGTCCCCCATAAAGCACTTCAACCTCAACAGGGTATTTGTCTCGAATTTCCTTAGCTATATTCTCAGCTTCAGCATCCCCGGTTTCAGCACCGTAGTAAATGGTTATCATGTCCACGTTCGCAGTGTTCGTTTTCTCCAGGGCCTTCAGAATAACGTCTGACGCATTGTTGCCACTAGCCACCAAAGCTTCATCATTTAGAATGGCGATAAAGTACCCTTTCTTAATCTCCAAGCCGTCGAGTTGTACATTGCGTATCGCCTTGGTTATCGCCACAGTCCTGACTACCTTCGTTGCCTCCTCCATAATCCGAGCATTCTGCTCAAAATCCATGTCATAACTGAAAGCAAGAGCTGCTGCTATACCTTGAGGGATAGTCTGGCTAGGGATTATCCTTACCTTCTTGGAAGTTAGCGTCTCGACCTGGGAGGCTGTAGGGATAATGTTCTTGTTGTTGGGCAACAGGATTACGTTGTCTGAGGGCGCCAATTCCACAGCTTGAACCAACTGCCGAACGCTAGGGTTCATGGTTTGACCACCAGGGACGACCATCGCGGTTCCCAGGCTATTGAATAGCTTCAGAAAACCATCTCCGAGGGCAACCGCGACTATGGCAATATCGACTGCAGGCAGTCTTTCCTTTTGCAGTTTGATGAATTCAGCATACTGGTCAGTCATGTTGTTGATTTCTATGTGATGCAATGTGCCAAGACGTGTGGCGTAGTTCAGAATCTCACCGGGCTTGGGGCTGTGTATATGGACTCTTACCGTGGTGTTGTCCCCCGTGACAACTAGAGATTGTCCCTTTTTCTTCAGAGCCCTTTTCATCTTTTTCAAACCAAGCTTCTGCCCTTTCAGCACAAAATTGGTGCAATACCCATAAGGCACCTCGACTTGAGCGGCTGTCTGGGTTGTCTTCAGAGCCAGGGGTAAATCGGCAGCAACTAGTTGGGGTCTCCAGTATTGTATCTTGTCTGCTTCCCCCTTGAGGAAATGAAAGGCGCCATCCAGCAAAACATAAACGCCTTGTCCCCCAGCGTCTACTACCCCAGCCTCCTTCAATACTGGTAGCAAGTTAGGTGTTCGAGCTACTGAATCCCTGGCTGCCTCTACAGCAGCTTTCAGTACTGAAACCAGATCATTAGAATCGGCTTTGGCAGCCTCATCGGCAGCTTTGGCTGTGTCTTTAAGCACTGTCAACATAGTCCCTTCCACAGGGTGTACGATTCCTTCGTAAGCAGCTTGTGATGCTTGGGCTAGTGCCCTGGCAAGATCTTTCCCACCAAAGGAATCCTTCCCGTTTAGCCCCTTGGCCAGGCCACGCCAGAACTGAGATAGGATAACCCCCGAATTGCCTCGAGCCCCCATTAAGGAGCCGTGAGATAGTGACCTGGCTATCGATGAAGCATCTCTATCTGAGTTCTCGCTTGCCTCTTCCAAAGCAGACCGCATGGTAAGCAACATGTTGGTTCCCGTGTCACCATCAGGAACAGGGAAAACATTAATGGCATTAATATCTGGGGCGCTTTTCTCTAGCCAGGCGGTGCCTGAAGCAAACATCTCTTTCAGAATTTGGCCATCAACTAAGCTAGATTCCATTCCTCTCTCCCTTACTACAATTGTTATTATGCCGTCAGCGTGATAACATTACTCGATTCTTGTATAGTAACATTACAATAGGAGTTGAGCTATTGTCTACAGTGAAGGGGGTAAAAGGTTCCTGTGAAGTGTGATATTTGTGGCAAGACAACTCAATACGGTAATAGAGTAAGCCACTCCAAAAGGCATACTAAACGCCGCTGGCTGCCCAATGTCCATCCGGCGACGATCGTTTTAGATGGCAAGAAAACGAGAGTCAACATTTGCACCAGGTGTCTTCGTACCCAATACAAAGCAGCCCGTTAGCTCACTACTCTCCTGATTCTCAGTAGCGCCTGGCCCGGTCTCTCCTCAGCCTTGAATACACTCGCCCCGACTACCAGGACTCTGCCCCCAGCTTCGACCACATCTTGGGCATTTTGAGGGCCGATGCCTCCATCAACCTCGAGTTCAGCGCTGAGCCCTCTGTCATCAAGGGTCTTCCGCAGATGGGCTATCTTGTCCAATGTGGCGGGGATGAATGTCTGCCCACCAAAGCCGGGGTTGACGCTCATAATCAGAATCAAATCAACATAAGGACAGATTTCCTCCACCAAGCTCGAGGAACTGGCTGGATTCAAGGACACCCCAGCTCTTGCCTTCAATTCCTTTATCGATTGGACCACTCGATGAAGGTGTGCGCAGGCTTCTACGTGCACAGTGATGATGTCAGCGCCGACAGCAGCAAACTGCGGAATGTACCTCTCAGGTTGCTCTATCATTAAGTGAACATCCAGGGGCAGATCGGTACAGGAGCGAAGGGAAGCTACCACAGGAACTCCGATGCTGATATTGGGCACGAAGTGCCCATCCATGACGTCAATGTGAATGTAATCGGCCCCTGCTTCAGCAACCTCAGCAATCTGCTCACCAAGGCGTGTGAAATCAGCGCTTAGAATTGATGGCGCTAGCTTGATCTGCGTACCTTTGCTACTCATGCTGGAGAAGCTTTCTGGCTCTTTCTAGTGAGCTCTCTACCTGCTGCGGAGCAGTGCCACCAGTAGTGTTCCGGGCAGCTACGGATGATTCCAAGGTTATGTCATATACATCTTCGCCGAAAAGCGGGGAGAACTTGTGGTATTCGCTTAGGCTGAGCTCCTTAAAGCTCTTGCCTGAGCCAATGGCGTATTCGCTAAGTCTACCTACTACTCCATGCGCTTCCCGGAATGGCAGGCCTTTCCTCGCCAAATAGTCGGCTAGATCAGTAGCCAGGATGTAATCTTCTTTGATAGCATCACGAATGCGCTTAGCATTGACCTTGATGCTTCTTACCATTTGGGCAAGCACTTCCAAAGTGGAGCGCAGCGTGTCCACACTGTCAAAAAGCCCCTCCTTATCCTCCTGCATATCCCTGTCGTAGGCTAAAGGCAAGGCTTTCATTGTGGTTAACGTGGCCATCAAGTTACCATAGACTCGTCCAGTTTTCCCCCTAGCCAGCTCAGCGACATCGGGATTCTTCTTCTGAGGCATGATGCTGCTGCCAGTGGTATATTCCTCACCAATCTCTATGAAGTCAAACTCGGCGGATGACCATAGGATAAGCTCCTCAGCCAAACGCGAAATGTGCATCATGGCGATAGCGGCCGATGCCTCAAACTCTAATACGAAATCTCTATCAGAAACCGCATCAAGGCTATTGGTGCTTACCTTGCTGAAACCCAATTCCCTGGCCACAAATTCACGGTCTATGGGATAAGGAACGCCAGCCAAAGCACCACTACCTAAAGGCAGGACATCGGTGCGCTCTAGGCAGTCGTGAAATCTTTCCTTATCTCGCTGGAACATGTCGAAGTAAGCAAGCAGGTGGTGCGCCAAAAGGACTGGCTGAGCTTGCTGCAGGTGGGTATAGCCCGGCATGATAACCGCCCTGTTTGCCTCGCCGAGTCCTACAAGCGAAGATTGCAGGTCTTTCAATTTGGTGACGGTTTCCCTGATTTCCTCCTTCAGGAAGAGGCGTAAATCCAAAGCTACTTGGTCATTTCTGGAGCGAGCCGTATGTAGCTTGCCAGCCACATCGCCTATCTTTTCAAAAAGTCGAGCCTCGATACTCATGTGTATGTCTTCCAACTGAGTCTTGAATTGGAATTTCCCTTGCTCAATCTCGCCCCGGATAGACATGAGCCCGGTAACTATCGTCTCAGCATCGCTATCCGCTATTATTCCCTGCTTTGCCAGCATCCTGACATGAGCGATGCTGCCCTGAATATCTTGAGGATACAGGCGCTGGTCAAAGGGTATAGAGGCGACATATTGTTGCACCAACTCTCCTTGCTCGATTTCATGAATGGAGTCATCCCGTTTCATTGTCATCTCGCCCTGGTTTGCAGCCGCCGTTTACGCTTTCGCTCCTATGTTAGCATGAACGGTAGTCAGTTGAACATCTTGGCGCTAAAGGCGCCGACCAGGAGGGATGAAAGCGACGTGGTCCTGTACCACTCCGCTGGCCTGTCGTTGAAAACGATTGCGCAAGTCGTCGTCTCAGGTGATCCCTGAGACGCGCATATGCCATGAGTCGTTTCTTGGAATAGCGGTTTCGCTCAGTCTCCACGACATCGGTGGTATCCCAGTGGACTGGAGATTAAGCGCGTCCTGAAAGATGATGCTCAATGGTCAACACGAAGGCTGTTAGCCGGCGCTGGCAGCTGATACGCTTCACAAATGCCTCTTGCCCTTGAGGCTTAAGAAGTCCAGGTCATATTTTTCAATTAGTCCTTCGTCGGCAAAGCTGAAGTACCTGTTATCACCTATTATGATGTGGTCCAGGACTCTGATTTGTATGGTATTCGCGGCAGAGACCAGATCTTGGGTTACCTGTTTGTCATTATCGCTGGGTTCAGGATTTCCTGAAGGGTGATTGTGAGCGAAGATTAGAGCAGCGGCATTATGCTTAAGAGCCTTTTCTATGATTTCTCTGGGATAGACAGCGCTGGCATTCAAGGTGCCTTCAAAGAGGTCCTCGACCTCGATAATCTGGTTCTGGGCATTCACGAACATAACCTTGAACGTTTCTTTCTTGCGGTCCCGCATGGAGAGATAGAGATAGTCAAATACTTCCTTGGAAGACTTGGAAAAGGGCTTATGGAGAATCTGCTCCTTGAGGAACTTTTGGGATACCTCCTGTATAAGCTTGATGGCGAAGGCACCGGCAGGACCAATACCTTCAATTTCCTGCAGTTCTTCAGTAGAAGCAGCCAAAACTCCCCGCAACGTTTTGAACCTTTTTATCGCTTCTTTGGCCTGCGGTTTACAATCGCCACGTGTACCCCCCAAAGTGAGCAGCAGTTCAACAATCTCATAATCATGGGATCCTGCAAGCCCAGACTTAAGGAATTTCTGCCGTAGCCTTTTCCTATGTCCTTCCCAAGGTGCCTGGGATCTGCTTGTGCCAGTTGCTTCCTGAGGTTCTCGATGCACAATTACCACTTTCTGGGTTGCAGGCTGTAAGCTAGATTTTCTCATTTCTTCCTTTGGGCAGAAGCAAGTAGGAGGCCACTGTGCTCACTCGGGCACTTCTAGAGGTTGCACTTGAGCCTGAGTTTTTGCCGGCAGCCCCCAGATATGAATGAAGCCCGGGGAAGCGCTTTGGTCGAAGACATCACCGCTATCATAGGTAGCCAGACTATAATCGTAGAGGGAGTAAGGCGATTTCCTGCCTGCGATGTAGCAGTTGCCTTTCAGAAGCTTGACTGTCACCTCACCGGTAACATATCTTTGGGAGCTCTGTACATAAGCAGCCAGGTCCTGACGAAGAGCAGTGAACCAGAGGCCATTGTAAACAAGCTCGGCATATTCACCAGCTACCTTGCTCTTGAAACGGAGTTGCCCCTTTGACAGCACCAGGTCCTCCAAAGCCTGGTGAGCTTTGTGCAGCACTACAGCCGCCGGCGCTTCGTAAATCTCCCTCGATTTTATCCCCACCAGTCTATTTTCCACATGGTCGATCCTGCCCACGCCGTGCTTGCCTGCCAGTTCATGAATTTGCTGGAGAACCGTGACCCCGTCCAATCTTTCCCCATCAAGGCTTACTGGCAAGCCTTTGTCAAAGCCAATCGTTACATAGCTAGGTTCGTCCGGTGCTTCCTCAGGAGACCTCGTCCAAGAAAAGACGTCCTCTGGAGGTTCAGTCCAGGGATCCTCCAGCACACCACATTCGATGCTTCTGCCCCACAAGTTCTCATCAATGGAATAGGGGCTGGACACCGTAACAGGGATAGGGATATCGTACCTTTGTGCATAGGCGATTGTCTCCTCACGTGTCATCTTCCATTCTCGAGCTGGAGCTATCACTTTGAGTTCAGGAGCTAAGGCTGCCACCGATACATCAAACCTTACCTGGTCATTGCCCTTTCCGGTGCAGCCGTGAGCTACTGCCCTAGCTCTCTCCTTCCTAGCTGCGTCTACCAGAAGCCGCACAATAAGGGGACGTCCCAGCGCTGTAGCTAAGGGATATTGCCCCTCGTAGATAGCGCCGGCTTGAAGAGCCGGAAAAACAAAAGTGTCGATGAAGGATCCCTTAGCATCAGCTATCAACGCCTTTGTGGCTCCTACGTCGAGCGCCTTTTGCCGAATAGCAGAAAGGTCGCTCACGTTGCCTATATCCACGGTAAGGGTTATCACTTCCATCTTGTAGGTCTCTTTGAGCCATCGTATCGCTACCGAAGTATCCAGACCACCGCTGTAGGCCAATACTACTTTACGAGCCATTCTTACAACCTCCGGCTTTCTCTTTCCTTGAAGACGCTGTGCAAAATGACCGCCGCTTCGTCAACCTCATTCTCGCCAATAATGAGAGGAGGCATAAGGCGAATAGCATTTGGCTTCACTTTGTTGACCAGCAGACCTTTCTCAAGACAGGCCATAACTACATCCTGAGCACCATCATCGCTGAATTCTACAGCTATCAGGAGTCCTCGGCCTCTCACGTTGGTGATAGAATCAAACTGCTGTTTCAAGTTTTCGAGCTTGGTCAAGCAGTATCTTCCTACCTGCTCAACCTTTCCCGCTATACCGTTGTCGATTATGTATTTCACGGTAGCATAAGCGGCGGCGCAAACCAGTGGATTGCCACCAAAGGTGGAGCCATGCTCGCCCGGGGAGAAAAGGGAGACCTCTTCCTTGGCTAGAAATGCGCCAATTGGCACACCGCTGCCCAATCCCTTGGCCAAAGTCATTATATCTGGCTCAACATCATATTGCTCGTAGGCAAAAAGCGTTCCCGTTCGACCGATGCCCGTTTGCACTTCGTCCAGAATAAAGAGGATACTCTTCTCACGACACCAGCTCTGCACCTCACTAAGATAGCTGTCGTGAGGCATATTAACTCCACCTTCACCCTGGATCGGCTCCAGCATGACACCGCAGGTTTGAGCTGTAGTCGCTGCCTTAATTACCTCGACGTTGTTGTATTCCACGTTGATGAAACCATCAGGCAGAGGTTCATATGGCTCTTGGAACTTGCTTTGGCCCGTGGCAGCGGTCATAGCCAAGGTTCTCCCGTGGAAAGAGCTATGGGTAGTGATAATCTCATGAGCTCCATCGAGGCGCATTTTTCCGTAGCGGCGGGCTAGTTTAACTGCCCCCTCAGCCGCCTCGGCCCCGCTGTTGCAGAAGAAAACCCTGTCGAGACAGCTATTCTGAACCAGAAGCTGTGCCAGCTCTATCTGAGGAATGGTGTAGAACTGATTCGATACTTGGATAAGCGTGTGAGCTTGTTTTTCCAGAGCTTCAACCACCACCGGAGGACAATGGCCCAAGCTATCAACTGCCCAGCCGCCAACGAAATCAAGATACCTTTTGCCCTGATCGTCCCAAACCCAGGCGCCCTGTCCCCGCACCAGAGTCACCGGAACCCTACTAAACGTTCTAAGAAATAGTCTCTGCTCTAATTCTTGCCAATTAGTCATGGACAATTGCGGTTCCTCCGAATTGAGATTGCTTCGCTTCGCTCGCAATGACGTTGAGCAG
This sequence comes from uncultured Dehalococcoidales bacterium, assembly GCA_964534285.1. Lineage (GTDB taxonomy): Bacteria > Chloroflexota > Dehalococcoidia > GIF9 > AB-539-J10 > JADFUX01. The sequence continues at coordinate 4,667 of CAZHQV010000041.1, read as the reverse complement.
GGCATGAGCTATTCTGCCGTCAATGACGCGCACGGCGCGTACTGTAGCCAAGGCTTTGATGCTAGCCTCTACTTTTGGAATCATTCCCCCAGAAGCTGTACCAGATGAAAGCATACTCTCGGCTTCACTGACGGTAAGCTTAGGTACTATTCTCCCCGACTGGTCGTGGATGCCATCAACGTCGGTCAAGAAGATAAGTGTCTCAGCGCCCAACGCAGCAGCAATTTCCCCGGCAGCAGCATCTCCATTGACATTGAGCAACGTTGTCCCTTTCCCCTCAGCCAAGCCAATGCTTATCGGGGCTACCACCAGCATATACCCTGCCTGCAACAGCAACCTTAGAGGCTTTGGGTCAACCCTGACAACTTCACCAGTGTAGCCCAGCTCGGAGTTCTTTGGGCTAGCCCAGAGCAAATTGCCATCAGCGCCGCTCAAACCTATCGCTTTCCCTCCTAGACCCTGGATGTCTGCCACCAGTTCCTTGTTCACTAAACCGCCAAGCACTGCCGCCACTACCTTCAGAGTCTCAGCATCGGTAACTCTCAAGCCATTTACGAAGCTGGTGGAAATGCCGAGCTTGGCGAGCCACCTGGAAACCTCCTGGCCACCGCCATGGACTACTACGAGGGACATTCCTTGCTTTTGAAGGCGTACCAGGTCTTGCAAGGTGGTGTCATGGTTGCCCAATGTGCTGCCGCCGATCTTAATTACTGTTGGCTTCATCTGGTGTTCCCGGTGAGCTTCACGTCTGGTTTCCGCGCCGATGCTGCATCTTGCAAGAGGTAAATGGGTTTCTACACCTTTCTTGCTAGCAAGCCGACGCTTGTCTCTAAGTTGTATACTGGCTATTTATAGTAACATATTCCTCGGATAGGTCGCAGCCCCAGGCGGTAGCCTTGCCACTTCCTATGTTGAGGCATATCCTGATGCGCACACTATCGGCTATTGCCAAAGCCGTTCTCATTGCTTGTTTCCCAAATGCGGCGGGATGACCTTGCTTCATCACACAAGTGTCGTTCAAATAAACGTCCAATGTGTCTTCTCCTACCTCTGCCCCACTTCGTCCTAGAGCGGCGACGATACGTCCCCAGTTAGGATCGTTGCCATGTATTGCCGCCTTTACCAATGGTGAACTGGCAATGGTTCGAGCTGCCAGGCGAGCCTGACGTTGCTCTTTTGCCCCTTCTACAGTGACTTCGATAAGTTTCGTTGCTCCTTCGCCATCCCGGGCTATGGACATGGCCAAATGAACGCAAACCGCATCCAGGGCTTCTTGAAAGGCGTCGCCATTACTGAAGCGGATCATCTCATTACCAGCCAAGCCATTAGCCAACAGAAACACACAGTCGCTGGGGCTGCTGTCACCGTCGACGCTAATCATGTTAAGAGAAATTTCCACCGCCTTCAGCAGCGATGATTGGAGAAAGCTGGCGTCTACCGAGGCATCGGTGGTTATAAAGCAAAGCATAGTAGCCAGATCAGGATGAATCATGCCGGCGCCTTTGGCCGCTCCACCAATAATGAACTCACCCGCGTCGACCTGAGTTGCTATCTCCTTGGGCCTGGTGTCTGTGGTCATGATTGCCCGCGCAAAGTCATGACCTCCCTCTCGGCTCAATTCTATTTCCTTGATTCCGTATCTCACACGGTCCATAGGTAAGGGCACGCCGATTACGCCAGTGCTAGCTACGAGGACGTCTTCGGAAGGTATTTTCAGTTTTGCTGCTGCTAACCCCGCCATTTCCAGGGCATCAGCTAAGCCTTGCTCACCGACGCAGGCATTGGCACAACCCGAATTTGCCACGATTGCTTGTGCTCGCCTGCTAGCTAGGTGTCTCTGAGATGTAGTAACTGGAGCCGACTTGATTTGACTAATGGTGAAAACGCCAGCGGCAGCGCACGGTGCTTCGGAGTAGAGGATTGCCACATCGAGCTCGTGCCCAGCTTTCATTCCAGCATGGACTGCCCCCGCTAGGAAGCCCTTAGCTGAAGCGATGCCCCCCGAGGGAATCATTTCGTATCCGGAATCCATGAAACGAAGAGAAATATAGCACGGCCTAATAGCGTAGTAAACATCGTTACGCGCTTTCCCTGAATTCGCATATTCGCTGTGCCCTAGTTGACACAGATAGGTGACATCTCAAAGGGCCGTGGCTAATTATCACGTTATGTTTGAAACACTGGCCACTGACTACTGATGTCATTGCAACCCTTGGTATTTGTCGTTGCCAGCCGAAGGCGTGGCAATCTCCCACTCCGAGATTGCGAAGCTTGTTCCGAGCGTAAGCGAAGAATCCCGCTGCTCACAATGACAATGCAGTAGGACAATGTCTGACCTATCACATGAACGAGTACACTGAGCGTTGACATTGCCAAACACGCAACTTATCATATGGTTAAGGAGGTAGAGAGCAATGAATATCGTTCTGATGGGCCAGGCTGACTTTGGAGCTGCCTGCCTTCAAGCCTTAGTGGAAAGGGGGAAAACGGTGGTGGGGGTTTTTGCTCCTCCACAAGTCCCTGGGAAGAAAGCAGAGGCACTTGGAGCGGCCGCAGAAAAACTGGGCATACCCCTTTTTCCGCTGGAGAGAATGCGGGAGCAGAAGGCCTATGACGACTTCATCTCTTTATCCCCTGATCTCTCCATAATGGCCTACGTCAATGACATAATCCCCGGAAGTATCATAAATTATCCCCGATTTGGGACTATTCATTATCACCCCTCGCTTCTCCCTAGACATCGCGGAAGGAGCAGCATCAATTGGGCGGTCATTGACGGGGATAATAAGGGTGGGCTCTCCATCATCTGGGCTGATGAAGGCATAGACACAGGCCCAATCCTTCTACAAAAGGAGGTGGAGATTTTACCCGACGATACCACTGGCTCTGTCTATTTCAACAAGCTATTCCCTATGGGAGTGGACGCAGTAGTAGAAGCCGTGGAGCTAATAGAGAAGGGCCTTGCCCCCCGCATTCCACAGGATGATTCCCAGGCCACCTATGAACCTCCGTGCACTGAAGAAAAGGTCATAATAGACTGGTCTCAGCCGGCACAGAAGGTATATAACCTGATCCGGGGAGCCAATCCTCAACCGGGAGCTGTTGCTTACCTTAAGGGAGGCAAAGTCAAAATCTTCGATTCTGAGCCCCGCCCTGAGCTAAGGGGAGAGAAGCCTGGCGAAGTTGTGGAGACTTCGGAGCAAGGATTTGTAATATCCACCGCTCAGGGTTCCATTCTGGTCAAAAGGGTGCAGCCCGAAGGCGGCCCAAAGGTTTCGGCTCCTGAATACGTTCAGTCGGTAAGCCTCAAGGTTGGCGATAGGTTCGACTTAACTTAGTGCGCTGACTTTCCGCCTCAAGGGATACCCAGAACAGACCAAGATACGGAAGGGGTGAAGATGCCTCTAAAAACGAAGCAGGAATACTTCGACACCATTAAGCGCTTAGACACCGAAATATATGCCTTTGGAGAGAGGGTGAGGGATGTTACGGAGCACCCTTGCCTCAGGCCGCCAATGGAGTCAATTGGCCTAGTCTATGAGTTATCCCGAATGGAAGAATACGAAGACCTTCTCACTGCCTATTCCCCCTTTACCGATGGTAGGGTGAACCGCTTTGTTCATATTCACCAAGAACAGGAGGACTTGAGAAAACGGCTTCTGATATCGAGATTCTATGTGCATAGGCATGGCGCCTGCATCGGAGGAAGGTGCGTGAGCAGCGGCGCGCTGAACTCCCTTTTTGCCGTTACCTATGAAATGGATCGCGAACTGGACACAGGGTACCACAGTCGCTTCCTGCAATACCTGAAGTACGTTCAAGAGAACGACCTTGCAGTCGCCGGTGCCATGATGGATGTGAAGGGAGACAGAAGCCTGAGACCCCACCAGCAGCGTGATCTGGATATGTACATCAGGGTGCTGGAAAGGAAAAAGGATGGAATTGTTGTGAGAGGGGCCAAGGCGAGTATATCCGGGGCTGCCATCGCCCATGAGATTGTGGTCATTCCTTGCACCTCCATGAGCGTCGAGGACGAAGCTTACGCTCTATCCTTCGCTGCCCCTAGCGATGCACCGGGACTAATCCATGTAGCTGAAGCCCCGGCATCTAACTTCGGCCGGTTCATGGGAGAAGAGACGGACTTCGGCAACCTCAAATACGGTGTTCATGGCTCCGCGCATATCATTTTCGACGACGTGTTTATCCCCTGGGGGAGAGTATTCATGTGCGGGGAATACCGCTTCACTGGAAAGCTAGTAGACTATTTCACCAGACTCCAGAGGTTGGCTACCACGAGCTGCAAATGTGGGCATAGAGACCTGCTTATCGGAGCCTCTGCTGTGATAGCTGATTACAACGGAGTGGGCGATGCCAGGCACATTCGCGAGAAATTGACCGACTTGTATTTTCAAAGTGAGTTGTCTGCTGGATGCGCCTTAGCTTCTGTATATAATGGAGAAAAGACCGCCTCTGGCGTCTATTTGCCCGATTCGCATTACATCAACATTGCCAAGCTTCAAGGCGTGAATGCTATCTGGGATGGGAACTACAAGATGTCTGATATCGCCGGGGGACTTGTCTGTACTTCGCCCACCTCGAAAGACATGAAGCACGAAAAGATCGGTAAGCTCCTGACAAAATACCTAAAAGGAAAGGCGGACGTTCCC
>CAZHQV010000040.1:0-14615 GCA_964534285.1 uncultured Dehalococcoidales bacterium | reverse complement strand
TATCCTGAACTACTTTGATAATGGCACCACCAACGGTTTTACTGAAGGCTGTAATGCAAAGATCAAGATGCCAAAGCGAGTCTCTTATGGCTTGAGCAACGTGGACGTATATTGGAGAAAAATGCTCCTGGGGTTTGTACCTTCCCGTAGCTCTTTCCACACAGTTTGACAAAGAGCCCGAAAGGCCTTGAAACAAGCGGCAAATGTCATTATAATGTGTAAGAGCAACAGGATATGCAGGTCACTGGAGGGAGAATCAGAGGAAATCGTTTGAAGGTACCTCGGAGGGCTGGAGTACGGCCGACTACAAGTATCGTGAGACAGGCGATTTTCTCCATTCTGGAAAACAGCGCTGTTGATTGGAACCGGGTCCTCGATCTATATGCTGGCAGTGGCACTTTGGGTATCGAGGCCTTAAGTCGCAAAGCGGAATGGGTCGACTTTGTTGATCAGAATAGGAAATGCTGTGACATCATTAGGACGAACCTGCAAAAAGCAAGGCTTTCAGATAGAGCTCACGTTTATTGCTGCAGTGTAAACAAAGCTATTGCTTTCCTTGACAAGAGATATGACATCATATTCATTGATCCCCCCTACTCAGACCACACCCTGAACGGCTTGATTGGGAATTTGGCTGTCTCAGAGTTGTTGATGAACGATTCAACTGTTGTAGTCTGCCATGGTAATCGCTTTCCCTTAGATTCTTCTCCGGATGGGCTAAACCTAGTTACGGAACGCAAGTATGGCGGTACATTTCTCTCGATATACCAGAAGGAGCTTGAAGCTTGACTATCGCAGTATACCCTGGTAGCTTCGATCCGATCACCAACGGGCATATGGACATTGTCAGACGCGCATCGGCCCTTTTCGACAAATTGATTGTTGCCGTTTATGAAAAGCCGAGTAAGCGCCTACTCTTCTCCTTTGAAGAGAGGGTGGACATGGTCCAGAAAGCAGTGGCTGGCATGTCCAATGTATGCGTTCAATCTTATGACTGCCTTACTGTGGACTTCATCCGTCAAGTAAAGGGAAAGGCCATGATTCGTGGACTGAGGATGAATTCCGATTTTGAACAGGAATTCGAAATGGCGCTGATGAATAAGAAGTTGGCACCCGACATCGAGTTGGTTTGCTTGATGGCAGACTCAGGATATCAATTCCTTAGCTCTAGCTCGATCAAGGAAGTAGCCAGATTGGGAGGTTGCCTCGAAGGTATGGTTCCAGAACATGTCGCAAACGCATTAGGAGAGAAATTCTTCCTAAGAGCTGCTAAGTCTTCCACATTGGAAAGGAGGTAACGAGACATGGCATACATAATTACGGACGAGTGCATAAGCTGCGGAGCTTGCGAACCCGAATGCAAGAACGAGGCGATCAGTGAAGGAGAGACAATCTATGTCATTGATCCTGACAAGTGCACTGAGTGCGTAGGTTGGTTTGAATCGTCCAAGTGTGCCGAGGTTTGCCCTGTAGATTCTTGTATCCCCGACCCTGACCATAGGGAAACGCGAGAGCAATGTCTAGAAAAGTGGCGCAAGCTGCACCCGGGCGAAACCCCAGCGGTTACCTAAAACAAAGCTTGCTAAGTATCTCCGGCGAGGAGCCGCTTGCGGTAGTGAGGAATTTCTGTTAGCTGGCTCAGAAGCTGTGGTTCGCTGTAGGATCTTATGGCCACGTAACAGGCACCACAGGTGTTGCTCTGTGAGAAATTCTCTATCATCTCTCGCTGGCAGGAATACTTGTTTCGATGTAGGGAACACGGAATGAAACTCCCGTCAGGCATTACGACAAAGAATCTTATGCCTGCTTTGCAGTCTGGCATGTAGCCCTGCTCGAAGAACCTCAGTGTATTCAGAAGGACGGCCTTGGAATTGGCTATATGGCGACTCCGCTTCCCTATTTCTGTAAGCTCGTAAATACTTTGCCGTAGAACCTTCAAATCCTCCTCGGCATGAATGGAATAGTCCTTGTTTCCGGTTCGCAGTGCGGTATAGGCACTGTACGATATCGCCACCCCCCACTCCACGGCCTTTTGGGTCAAAGCCAATATTTCCCTCAGGTTAGCCCGTGTTATGACCGTGTTCAGAATAATATTGCTGTGCCCAAGTTGAGCCAGCTGTGGAAGCACCCGCTCCAAACGTGCATAAAGGCCTGGGTGCCCCCGAAATTCATCATGCCGCTCATCAGGAAAATCCAGCGACACGGAAAACTGGTTCACTCCGGCTTCATATAGTTGCAGGTAATTACTTTCGCTCAGTAGCACTCCATTGGTAACAAGTATCAGGTACGGCCTCGTAGACTGTTTGATTGCCTTGGCTACGGCTACTATATCTTTACGCAAAAGTGGCTCACCACCAGAGATTTGCACCACTGGCGGATTCAGGAGTCGCGTTAAGTTAGCATACTCAGTTGGTCCAAGCTGCTTCTCATCTTTCCTTACCCCACCAAGGTCACAGTGCAGGCAGTTACAATTGCAGGAAAGCGTTACCTCGTAAGAGATTACTAGAGGACGGCTGGTTATGTAGTTGTGCACTCCCCTTTTGGCCAGCCTAAGTGCGTCTAGTACAGAGAAGTTCTTCATTCCAATCCGTAAGAGCGCCTATTTGAACCCAATCATCGTAGTGTTATCAAGTCTCGAGGGATATGCCAGCATTATCTTATCCATGGCCTTGCCCAGAATGGAGCCTGGATACAGTAAACGCCTTAACGGCCCATAGAGCCTCGGAGATTTTAGCACCGGCATAAGCAACATGAGTAGACTTATGGATTCCCTATAACAGGCAGAAGACACGTCTTTGAACCCGGCATTCTCCAGAGTAGCCTTGAGAGTTTTCGTTGTAAACTGATTGATATGAATCTTCCTTATGTTCCACCATCTCTTTCCGAGGAGTCTTGCTGGTACCCCTTCAATATCTGGAGTCGAAACAGCCAGCAATCCTCCGGGCTTCAGTACCCTGTTCACTTCCTTAAGGGTCGCAAGTGGGTGCGGAAGATGCTCAAGAACCTGCCACAAGGTAACCACATCGAAGTAGTTCTCAGGAAATCGCAGTTGTTCAAACGGCTTTGCCTCTACGTCTAAACCAAATTCCTTCTTGGCGTATGCTGCCGCCTCCTGCGATAGTTCAACTCCCTTTGCTACATAACCCGCCTTAGAAGCATTAAACAGGAAGAAACCCTCTCCGCAGCCCACGTCCAGAAGGCTTGTGCTATGGTTGTATTTCTTGATCAATTGCGCTTGCGATATAGTTGCACGTAGGCGACCCCCTCGAATAATAGAGACATCGACGCTTTTCCTTTTGGAATAGTCATCGTTGATCTTGCTTGCTTTCTCGATTGGATTCACATATATGAGGTCACAATTCCTGCATTTGACATGCCTGCCATATTTTCCTCCTGGCAGCATATATACGGTTTCTATACCCTCTCGAAGATCACTCTTGTCCATGTTGGAGTCGAAGAGTACATGGTAATCATTGCGCCCACAACTAGGACAATTGCGATATTCCAGCAATGAATCCATCACAAATGCTTAGCCTTTTCGTAGGCAGCAGCAACAGCCTCAACAAGGAGAGAACGAAACCTCCCGTTTTCCAATTGAAGGAGAGCCTCAGTAGTTGTTCCTCCTGGCGAAGTAACCATGTTTCTCAGCTCAGCAGGATGCTTGCTTGTCTTTTGAACTGTGTGCGTAGAACCAAGCACCGTTTGTATCACTAGTTCCTGGGCAACATCGCGTGGCAGACCGATGTGGACGCCAGCATCAATAAGCCCCTCGATAAAGAGAAACACATATGCCGGTCCACTGCCACTCAGTGCTGTAGCCATATCTAGATACTTTTCGTCAGGAACGTAAATCTCCTCGCCCAAGGCACTGAGAATGGATTGTGCCGTTTCTTTCTGTTCTTCCGTGACTTCAGCAGTTGCTGTCCATACAGTCATTCCCTCGCCGATTTGCGCCGGCATGTTGGGCATAGCTCGGACTACAGAAGAGTGGTTCAAACCTCCACGCAAGCTAGATATACCAGCACCAGCCACTATAGACAATACAGTCTGTTGTGGCAGGGGGTTCTTTACCTCATCCATCACCTGAGCCAAATGCTGGGGTTTTACAGCCAAGACGATGATGTCACAACCCTCTATCGCTTTTCTATTATCGTCTATTGTGGTGACTCCATATTCCCCGCTCAACAACTCTCGGCGCGCGCGGCTGACATCGCTAACCACTATTTCTGTGGGTGTAACCACTGCTTTGGCCAAGAGGCATTTAGTCATTGCCTCCCCCATAGCTCCACCGCCAACAAGTGCTATTCGCATTTTCCTTTTCTCAGCCTAGCACAATATTTACCACTCGCCTAGGCACATAAACGACACTGGAAATCCTCCTATCCTTAGTGTAAGCTTTCACTCGCTCCCTTTTCAATGCCAATTGCTTCGCTTCATCCTCAGTGATAGAAGCAGGCACAAGCAGCTTGTCGCGTAGTTTGCCATTTACCTGTATTATCACAGTGACGTCCTCTTCCTCGGCCAACTCTTCGTCATACTCTGGCCAAGACTGGTCGTGAATGCTGTAGCGACGTCCGGTCCTGGCCCACAATTCTTCAGCAAGATGAGGAGCAGTAGGAGCAACTAGCACCAGGAGATACCCAATGGCCTCTTGCCACAGAGAAACTGAAACACTCCCCGACTCCTGCACCTTGGAGAGATAATTGGTAAATTCCATAAGGCTCGCCAGCATAGTATTAAACCGAAACCTCTCAAAGTCCCTGGTCACCTTTTTGATAGTCTTATGAATGTTATGACAAAGGTGTCTTTCCTCCTCGGGCCTGACCGCCTGGCTGCTGTAGCCTGTCTCCACCAGGCCCCACACCCGGTTTAACCACCTGCTTATGCCCACAATCCCACTATCAATCCACTCCCCGCCCAATTCCCAGGGTCCAATAAACATGAGATAAGCGCGAACAGCATCGCCACCTAACTCGGCTACATATTCGTCAGGGGCAACTACATTGCCCTTGGATTTACTCATCTTTCCACCATGGTATATTATGGTTCCCTGGTTAAAAAGACGACGAAACGGCTCGTCAAAGCCAACTAATCCCATGTCTCTTAATGCCTTGATGAAAAAACGGGCATAGAGGAGATGCATAACAGCATGCTCGGCACCCCCAGTGTACAGATCCACAGGTAGCCAGTAATTCAGCTCCTCGGCATCAAAGGGGGCATCCTCCATCTTGGGACTGGCGTAACGTAGGAAGTACCAAGAGGAGCACATAAAGGTGTCCATGGTATCCGTTTCTCTTTGTCCTGGTCCACCACATTTTGGGCAACTAGCATTAACGAACGACGGGCAAGATTTCAGAGGAGATTCTCCAGTAGGCTTGAACTCGGCATCAGTAGGCAGCAAAACAGGCAGCTCCTCCTCAGGCACTGGGACAACACCACATCTGTCGCAGTACACCATAGGAATAGGCGCTCCCCAATACCTCTGTCTGGAGATAAGCCAATCGCGAAGACGATACGTGACAGTCCGTTTCCCCCATCCTTTACGCTCTATGGAATCACAGATTGCCTCGGCTCCCTCATCACTTGGCAAGCCGCTAAACCCCCCGGAGTTAACCATAGTTCCCGGCCCGGTATACGCCTCGCTTAATTCCCCACCCGACCAACCTCTAGGAGCGATGACAGTTCGAATAGGGAGATTGAACTTCTTGGCAAACTCAAAGTCCCGCTCATCATGAGCAGGAACCGCCATCACTGCCCCGGTGCCATAGGTTGGCAGCACATAATCGCTAATCCACACAGGAACTCTTTGCCCGTTCAATCGGTTGGTAACATAGCTCCCCAAGAAAACCCCAGTTTTCTGCCTGCCCAAAGCTGTCCGTTCATATTCACTTTGCCGCTGACACCAGACAACATACTCCTCTACCTCAGCTTCATGCTCTGGGGAAGCCAACTGCGGAACCAAAGGATGCTCAGGAGCCAGAAGGAAAAATGTCACTCCAAAAATAGTGTCAGGGCGAGTGGTGAATACCCTTATCTCCTTCTGATTAACAGCATGGTTCTCCAGTCCGAAGGAGATCTCCGCTCCCTGGCTCTTGCCAATCCAGTTCGTTTGCATTAGGTTTATGCGCTCTGGCCAGTCCACATGACTGAAGTCAAGAAGCTCCTCAGCATATTTGGTAATCCGAAAGAACCACTGTTCCAGGTCTCTCTTGACCACTGCTGTCCCACAGCGCTCACATAGCCCTTCACCAACCACCTGCTCATTAGCCAAGACCGTTTGGCATTGAGGACACCAATTAACGGGCGCCTTAGCCCGATAAGCAAGGCCAGCCTTGTAGAGCTTCAGGAAAAACCATTGCGTCCACCTATAGTATTCAGGCAGACAACTAATCACTTCGCGATTCCAGTCATAGATTGCTCCTATGCTCTTGAGCTGTCGACGCATGTTTTCAATATTCCTCATGGTCCAGTCGTAGGGATGAATCCCATGACTAATCGCCGCGTTTTCTGCAGGCAGCCCAAAGGCGTCAAATCCCATAGGATGAAGCACATTGTAGCCCTGCATTCTCTTGAACCTGGCATAGACGTCCGAGGGAGCCATTGCGTACCAATGCCCGATGTGCAGATCCCCTGAGGTATAAGGAAGCATGGTCAGAGCATAGAACTTGGGACGACTGTCATCTTCCCTCACTTCGTAAAGATGGTCATCAGCCCACCTCTCCCGCCATCTCTTCTCAATCTCCCGAGGATTGTATCTCAAAGCCATGCTACTAGAGTTTACCCTAACCTAGGCCAAATTAGAAGCTCCCATACTCTACATCTCATCGTGACATATCATCGTTCATGATTCTATGCTCCTGGTGTAGCACTGGGAATTTACGGCAGACCTTGAAACGTTGTCCCTTGAGGCCAAAGGCCCAATGCGACCAACCAGGCTTTGCTACTGTGAATACAGGAGACTGCGGCTCACTTCCTCGTGCCACAGACACTCAGGCAGCCACCAATCTACTTCTACCAGATCAGGTCTTCGTTCAGGCTCCTATTCCGAAAGTCAGCCTGCGAGGATATAATTGATAGTCCGGTATAGCCCCAAAACTTAGAATAGAACGATGAACAAAGACAGCAGGCATTCTCCGTTGCTCCTTGCATTACTCGTTCTGCTGCCTATCTCAGTGGTCGCTTGCACGGGGCCACCATCCTCCTTAGACGAATGTCTGGTAATCAACTCGCTAGCTACTGATGAACTTCTATCTCACCAGGGAGAAATCAAGATAGTTGAAGGCATTGTAGCTGTGGGACACTACGCCGAGAATCTTGAGGGGCAGCCAACTTTCCTCGATTTCCATGACCCGGCTGAAGGATATTTCAAGGCCATCATCTGGGGAGACAACAGAGATGAGTTCCCACCCAGTCCTGAAACACATTATCTAGACAAGAAGGTGAGAGTCAAAGGCTTGATCGAAACCTACAGGGGAATACCGGAAATCGTGCTGCGCGAGCCATCGCAAATCTGGATTGTGGAATATGATAATGCGTTTGTTGCCCGTGTCATCGATGGCGACACCATAGAGACGGAAGATGGTCAGCATGTGCGCTACATTGGTATCGATACGCCAGAGAGGGGAGAGCCCTACTATTGGGAGGCACTCCGGGCTAACAGTAACCTGGTGGCGGGCAAACAGGTTCGGCTGGAAAGAGATGTTAGAGACAAAGATCGAAACGGACGCTTGCTCAGATACGTATGGGTAGACGATACAATGGTGAATGCTGACCTTGTCAGACACGGCTATGCCTATTCTTATTCCTATGATCCTAACCTCAGATACCAAGAACATTTGCTCCGATTAGAAAAGGAAGCACGAGAACAAAGACAGGGCTTGTGGAACAGTTACTTATATTGAGCAAAATGGTAGAATGCAAGGATGAGATACCAGTCTTTCTATTCTGCGTGCATGATGGCCTTTTGCGCGGCACAAATTAGGAATTCACTGACTAGTTGAACCCAAAGTCACGCAATTCAGACGCCGGACGAAACCGCCGCAGAGGTACAGAGTGAATATGGCAACATGGAAGTGATGGCCAAGACAGAATATGAGCAGGCGAAAACTACTTCTAATCAATCCTGTTAGTCCCCGTCGCGCCGGGCTGACTGTGAATGCTAGCTCCCGTTTTCCACCGCTGTCGCTGGGGATAATTGCTGCCTTGACACCCGATAGCTGGGAAGTGGCCCTCATTGATGAGAACTTCGCCACCTTCGAGTATCAAGAGGCTGATCTTGTTGGCCTAACTGCCTTTACTGCTGCTGCCCCCCGGGCCTACGAGATTGCCAGCGTCTATCGGGAACAAGGCGTCTGCACCGTGATGGGCGGCATTCACGCCTCAATGCTTCCTGAGGAGGCACTCCACCATGTGGATGCCGTGGTCATTGGTGAAGCGGAGAGCGTCTGGCCTCAGGTAATCACCGACTTTACGGCCGGCAGGATGCAACAAATGTATCGGGGAAAATGGCTGGACCTGGCAGGGAAGGTTCAACCGCGTCGCGAGCTATTTAACCCCGAGTATGCCTTTGGCACCATTCAGACCTCAAGGGGCTGCCCCATGGATTGCGAGTTCTGTTCCGTGACCGTCTTCAATGGCCGCCGCTATCGCCAGCGACCAGTAGAAGAGGTACTGGATGAGCTGGAGACCATCCCACAGAAAAGGGTTTTCTTTGTTGATGATAATATCATTGGATATGGGAAGGAAGCCGACAAAAGAGCTATCGCCTTGTTCCGGGGAATTATCGAGCGGCGGATCACGAAAGACTGGTGGTGCCAGGCATCAATCAACTTTGCCGATAACGAGGAAGTGCTGGAATACGCTGCCAGAAGCGGCTGTTGCATGGTTTTTCTTGGGGTGGAAGCAGAGGACACCGACGCTCTAAAGGAGATGGGCAAGAAGATAAACTTGAAGAGGGGAGTGGATGGGTACAAGGAAGTCTTCCATGGCATCAACCGCCACGGCATTGCTGTCTTGGGCGCCTTCATCTACGGGATGGATAGCGACACGCCTGAGAAACTGCGCCGCCGCACCGACTATGTCTTGAGCAGCGGGGTTGATGCAGTGCAAATGAGTTACTTGACGCCATTGCCGGGGACTCGCCTCTTCAACAAGCTGCGGGAGGAGGGACGGCTGCTCTACACCGACTTCCCGGCTGATTGGGAGCACTACGACCTGTCGGAGGTCGTCTACAGACCAGCCTTGATGACAGAACATGAGTTTGCAGCTACAGGGCGGGAGTGCGCTAGCCGTATCTACTCCCGCTGGTCGATCCGACGTAAGTTTGCCAAGACCTTGCATGCGACGAAGAACCTGGCCTCCGCAGGACTGGCTTATAGCTCAAACATCAACTACCATAACCTGGTTGCGGCCAAGGGTGACCTAATTCAAGATGATTAGGTCGTCATACATGGAAAGGATAGAGCCCTTTGAACAACACGCAAGTGAATATGAGGACTGGTTTGCCGAGCACAGACTTGCTTATGAATCAGAGCTTCAAGCTGTAAAGCAACAACTGCCCGAAAGCGCAATTGGCATCGAAATCGGCGTGGGCAGCGGAAGGTTTGCCGCCCGTTTGGGCATCAAGCTCGGGCTAGAGCCGTCTCCGAAGATGAGCAAGATTGCACAACGTCGCGGAATCCAAGTGGTTGGCGGCGTGGCGGAGGCGATTCCATTCGGCAACTCCACGTTCGATTTCGCTCTTATGGTTACGACCATTTGTTTTGTTCATGACCCGGAAGCTTCTCTCAAGGAAGCGCACAGAATATTGAAACCTAATGGCTGCTTGATCATCGGCTTCGTCGACCGAAATAGCGCCATCGGAAGCCTATATGAACGACATAAAGAGAACAACGTGTTTTATCGAATGGCCACCTTCTACTCCCCAGCAAACATTATCTCCCTACTAGCTAGGACGGGCTTCAAGGACCTCAGATTTGCTCAGACTATCTTCAAGAGCCTATCCGAAATCGATACGACTGAGCCCACGAAATCAGGCTACGGAGAAGGCTCATTCATCGTAGTCCGAGCCACAAAGAACGGGGGCAGGAACTCTTACGGGTAGATGGGTAATGGACTGGACCAATACTACTAGCTTCTATGTTATTGTGCTGCTCTGGGTAGCTAGGGTCGCAATCTGGACATTCATTTGTGCTTTTCTGGCTTGGCTTGGGGTCAGGGTATTGGACGCACTTACCCCGCATGTTCGTGAGCGGGAGAGGATAGGAGAAAACCCAGTTTCCGTAGGTCTGTTCATGGGCGGCTTCCTCATTCTGGTGGGCTTGGTCATCCACGGGGTGGTGACGGGACCGATTGTCGTTGGTGGTGGCGTGCTGGCAAGTCTAATCGATCCCAGAAGATTGGGCCTGGTTGCCATTAGTTTCCTGATAGGGCTCCTCTTGGGAATTGCCCTGCTGCGCATCGTGGACAAATTGACGCCCAAAATCCCTTTTCTCAGTGTTGAGCAAAATCCAGTAGCGGTTGGGATTTACGTTTTTGGCTATCTTATCTTCTTTGGATTGATAATACATGGCGCCCTGATCATGCCCTTATGAGCCACCATTATGAAACATCTGAGAGCTATCCTGCTCTTCGCAGCAATCTCGCTGGTCATGGTGCCTGCTGCTACTTTCGCTATACCTTCAACAAATTTCTACGAAGAGCAAGGCGAGATTTTCGATGATTGGGATGTGTGTCGCACCAGAGCATTCGGCGAGAAAGGCTTTTTCCAGGCCTTTTCTGAAACGGAGTTCCGCCCCATCATCGTAGCTGAGAGTTTGGGGGAAAACGCCGATAGCGCTTACCAAATCGGCCAGCAACTTGCCAAAGAGTATCCCAATCTTGACCAGAGGGCGGAAAAAATTTTCGCCTTTGCCCGTGACAAGATTAGATACACTTCTGATGCAGACCAATTTGGCTTCAAGGAGTTTGCCCAGAATGCCGACGAAGTGGCGACTACAATTGAGGACGAACGCTTGGCCTATGGTGACTGTGAGGATTATGCTGTTTTCCTTGCGGTCATGTACAAAGGAGCCGGCCTGAGGTCAGCTATCCTGCTGGCGCCGGACCATGCAGCAGCATTAGTTTACCTACCTGGGTACAAGAAAGCCAATCTGAGCCTTTCCATTGATGGTGAGTCCGGCTGGGTCTGGGCTGAGGCTACCGGCGGGAATAATCCTCTAGGCTGGATGCCAGAGAGGTTTATGGGCGAAAAACTGGGGGCCTACGAACTCGACGACGAAGCCATACCCGCGGCGGGGCTACCTGGCAAGTCCCCTACGACCGTCACTAAGAGCGGAGGCGGCACTCGGATTCACATATACCCCTTCGTCGGCGTGATTGCATTCATGTTCCTCGTCCCACTATTTCGAAGACGACGCTGACCCTTCATAAGGCTCTCCTTTGCCATAACGCGGGCTTCAATCACCTGATTCTCTCTTTGACGACCTCCGACAGGGGTGCAGACTCAATCGACAAGGCTTTTGAGACTACCTTCCGATCGGAACGTCCGCTTGCCCACCTGATATACTCCGTGGTTACCAACCCCACATCGCAAGCAATGTGGAAAGCTACCTCCAATGCCCCTTCATCGCCGTATGTTCTCCTTGCATGTTCTATCATTTCCAGATTATGACGCAGAAGCCGGTGGCCTCGCCCAAGCTCCGACCTGTATTCGTCCATAAAGGCATGAAGCCCGGGGTGTGGTCTCATCCCCAAAAGCAACCTGGTTGCTTGGCAATGTTCTTGGCTGTTCATTCTGGCTTGATAGGTACCGTCACCCCGTAGATTTGCTCAAGCTCATTGGCTGAATACTCTTTTGTTGCGTTGGTAGAAAGCTTGACCAACTCCGAGTAGTTCTCAGTCCGGCTCCTCCACAGGTCGTTGATGTCCAGTTGACTTACCCCTCCCCTTGCCGCTCCTAGAGCTTCTTGAAGGCCTCCTGAGCGCCAATCTCTATAGGGGCTTGTGTTCTTTGGCCCCATTGCTGGCGCTTGTGCCATATTCTGTATCCATGGAGAAATAATCGGCCGCTCCCAGGCTCCGAACGAGCTGCATAAGGCACATTTGACGGCAGCTACAGTAGCCGCTGGCTTGGTGCTACTGGGGCTAACGCTGAGTGCTATGCTTATCTTCGTTCCGTATCTTATCCTCGTTCCCGCATAAGCTAGACAGGCCAACACTGGAACCTTATCAGGGTCTCCTGCCCGTAGCACTTGCAGAGGACTTGGTATTGGCTAATTTGTCTGGGTCGCTGGCTACCTCATTATCGGGGACATCAGTATTCGCAATTGAAGTGGTGTTATCAGCAAGATTGTTCCCAATGGGATGAGATTACGAATAGCGAGCCCCCATGAGTCTATGTCACTTGATAAGTTCTGCGACACGAATGCTAATAGTGCGAGATAAGTTCACAATGGATATTTGCCACCCCAGCGAATAGCCCAACTGCCATCCTCGAGCTGATATAGCCCTCCCCTGACGAACCCAACTCCCTTCGTATCTTCGTCCAGCCTTTTCTGAGCTGTAATCTTGCTTTGCTCACCAAGTGGCTCTTCTGCAAGTAGCTGCCCTGACGGTGTAAGGATGTCACCCTTAGCTAGAACTGGCAAACGTAGTGTGCTCTTGTCTAGCCTGTCTAGCAACTCCATATGCCTCTTATCTGACTTCTGTGCCATACTCATAGCAACAAGTCCTAGCCCAACCGATACTAGCCCAAGCGATATCCTGAGTAGACCGATGTCGGCCCTTGACGAGTTGACCAGTACCAAGACAAATTCGAGAAGCAATACAAGAGCTCCGAAGACTAGAAAGACGCCTCCAATCACTGCTGCTCGGCTCTGCACTCTGGCCCATAAGGTTTTTGGAACGCCTTTCATCTTGCATCCTCACTCATAACTCTCAAACTATTTCCGAATGTGCCAGCTTAGACTCCCCTATTCTTTGCCGGCTGATTCCCTATTGTATACCCCCAACAGTCAAGTGGGAACAACAACTTCATAGTCATGTTCTGCACCAATTTCCAAGGTTAGCAGCGTTTCGCAATCTTGGCGTTTTCCACTGTCCAGGTTCGGTCAATTATGGGAGCTTAACCGGAACCCGATTGGAAGGTTTCACTCAGCCTTGCGGCGTCGTGCAAAGGTAGTAAGAGGTAGAGCTGCTGGCGAAAGCCGCCGCCAGGTACAGCAGTAAGGAATCCTTGGGGGGGGTTCGAAGTCCTATGATGGGCAAGGGAGGTTGAAATACCAGAGAAGAGCAAGTATTACAGTGACAAGATGGGTGAGAGGCGGAGTCTGTAGTAGGGAAAAGCCCTTACAGAGGAAAATGTAGGCGGGCTGGCCAGTGCTTCAGCTCTGATGGCTTCAGCATAACCCAACTCTGATTGAGGCTTCCCGCAGCAGTGCTCGTCGCACTGCTGCCCGGTGCTCAGCAGCAATCTCCTGAGTCGCCATCATCTGGAAGCGCTTCACTGTCTCAGAATTGACTTCGCTGGCGTACCTTTTCACCATATCCTGACGATTTACCATTCAACTCACTACCCTAAAGCCCTCTGCGGGCACTTCCCTTAGTCATCCACGTTAAAAGCTAGAGACTCTGTAACATTACAGCCTAATCGCACCAATGGGCAGCTATTTGCAGGCCCCTCCTGTCGTCAGTCTTTGCTCCCTGACCCTTTTGCTTGGTGCTCTGCCCCGGCCATCTCTTGGCCCTGCCCCGACCGGTCCGGTTCCATCACCTCTTGGAATCTTGACCTCCTACGAGAATAATTCCACGAACAATCCATCCAGCTGTCTCTCGGCCCAGGTCGGGTTGCCGTCAAAGACCCTGTAGTACTCAGGGCATACTTCAGCCATGACACTCTTCATTTCGCCCTTTATCTGCTCCCGGAAGAGTCCCGCAATTCTTGGCGGTTTCTCTCGAGAGCAAAACCGCTCAAGCCAGCTATGGTAAACGTCTTCTCCATTTTCCGCCATCCGTGCCAGATGGTCAATGCTCACTCCTTGGCAAAACCTTTCAACATAGGGTCTTATGTAGTGTCCGAACATGCTACTCCGGCCTTCTCCTCCAAGAGCCTGGGCCGACGCGGAATGGGACGGTACTGTCGGACGCTCCCACACAAATCATACCGGCTATGAAAATTCATACAGCTAGCAGAGACAACTCAGGTTTCCTAAATCCTATCTTACCACAGGCAACCAAGCCATTCTTCCTCAAACTGCCACGATATGGGCACTTTCGATAGCTTAGCAATAGCAGCAACCTGTACATCTAAGACAGGCCCTATTCCACCTTCGAGCTTTGATAGGCCAGCTTTGTCCATGCTAATGCCCGATACTTGTAGCCGACCCGCTATCTCTGCCCAGCTAACGTGCTGTTTACGTCCTTTCTTAGCTGCTCGGTATCAAAAGGTTTGGCAATGTAGCGGGCTTTCGTTCCGGACAGGAAAGCCATAGTCTCTTCACTCATAAAATCACCAGTGATGGAGGTCTTGTCAATAGGTGTGTAAATGTCAGGCAACGGCGAGGACCTCTTCCCGTTTGATTTCTGCTCCCTCGTGTGCTTCTCCGACGCCAAATCCC
>CAZHQV010000039.1:0-14875 GCA_964534285.1 uncultured Dehalococcoidales bacterium | reverse complement strand
GCACGGCTGGGCTATCTTCCAGCTCCAGGATGGCCAGTGGGCTCTATACGAGTCGACGTTGGACGACGTACCGTCCACATATCCGCTTGTCAGCCCTGCCGACAATGACTGGCAGGTTGGAGAAATCACGTACCACGCCGAAGCCAAGTTTGACCGGAGCAGCTATTACGAGTGGGATGAGGCAGCGGGCCTGGGCCGCTACTTGGCCATCCCAGCGAGGCAGAAGGAGAGCAGAGCCAAGTACCAGGCCATAGAGCGGGTCTGGCGAGTGAGGACCAAGCCCACAGCCAGGGCCGGCTTCATGAGCAAGCTGAGATGGAGATGAATGAGCAGGCTGGCAGCATCGCTCTAATTGTGTTGGACGTACTGGGATGAGACCTGAATATCCGCCGACTCTTAGAACAAGGATAAATGGATGCCGTCAGATACGACCCTGATGGGAGGAAAGCTGGGCGACATATTCTGGGATTTGGCGCCCTGGCTGGTCTACACCCCTGGCTACGACCTGGGATGCACCATCTTTGTGGCCAATCCCACCGACAGTGAGAAGGAATACGCTCTGATTGCCAGGTTGTCCAGGAACAGCACGGTGGTCCGTGAAGAGGCGATACCGGTATTCGGGCATGCCTGGTTCAAGGTTGACTCTGAGGATTTCATCAGGCTATACGGGGCGCTTCGCTTCAGTGAGAGCAACGCCGACCTTGCCGTTTCCCTCGTGGAGAGGGAGACGGAAGAGGTGGCTGATTCTGTATCAGCCAGGCTTTACTCAGCTGCCTGGCCGGGGATGCCTCCTGTGCCAGCAGGCTTTGACTGGGGCTCACTCCTGGGGATGCTGCTTCCGCTCATGATGATGGGCATGATGGGAGCAGTGATAATTTCAGCTGCCAAGCCGAAGGAAAGGAAAGAGGTAGCTGGCGGCAAGGAAGAAAGGAAGACGCTGCCACCGGGGAGTACAGAATAATGCCGGGCGAGTTCTACATCGAAGGGAAGAAGGGCAAGATCAGCCTCAAGGAGCTGCTAGAGGCAGTAGCCAGGCTTGAGCAAAAGCTGGACGAGCTCGCAGGCGAAGTCGATGACATCGAGGCCAAGCTCGATAAAGAGCCGCTGGCTAAGAAGAGCGGCACAACCACTATTCCCGCTGCCACCGATTTCACGACTCTACAGACCATAGTCGAAGATGCAGATACTGCTGTCCGGCACGCCGGAGACATCTTCATTGACCTCAACATGAATGGGGATGCAAGTGCTTTTCATAACAGGGCAACCCCAGGGGATACTCTGAGCTACCGGGTAGAGGTCAACTTTGACGGGACGAACTACGAGTATGTTGACGAGGGCACTGTGACAGCCTCGGCAAAAGACAAGATCGGGATTGTCATCAAGGATTTCAGAGCCATATCAAAGTGGAGGATAAGGATGAGAGTTGATGCGGACAGGGGCGAGTACAAATTTGCCTGGATGTACGGAGGCCAATCGTGATAGCAGTTGCCACCAATGATGCCTCCAAAATCGTCTCAACTTCGGGCATGCTCAATGCGGAGCTAGCTGACCTGGGAGGCGAGCCTCAGGTCTATGTCTGGTTCCAGTGGGGGCTTGACCCGGAAGGGTCAGACTACCTCTGGGCAACAACAAAGCAGGTCATGGCTGCCCCTGGGACATTCTCAGCCATCCTGACGCAGCTAGCTGACGCGGTCGAGTACCACTTCAGGGCGAAGGCCAGAGCACTTGATGGCTCAGGAGAGGTTAGCGGCGCCAACAAGACCTTCACCACTCTCGACAGGCCGCGGTTCCACAAGGTGCTAACCGGCAGCGTGCTCTGCAAGAGGGATGAAGAGGTAATCAAACTATCGCAATTATTCATAGATGCTCATAAGTCCTGGGCGCTGAAGGGCATTTCAAACGTCAAAGAGCTGGCTGAAAGCATGGAGCACGGCGATGTCCTCTACAGAGGGCTAGTGGGGCTAATGAGTAGGCACGAGATTGTGAAGTTGCAACCCGGTGAGCCTGGGCAAATACTCACCACCAGGGCCGGCCATCTTCAGTGGGAGACCTTCTAATGGGTTCTTTATGTGGTGCTAAACCTGGAGTGACCAAGATATCTCAGCTTGAGATAGACCAGGATAAAGACTGGAATATCAGAGGGATCCACAATCTCAAGGAAGTGGCGCTGAACATGGCTTATGCCGACATCATATATCGCGGTGGGGTAGTACCCGCGCCAATACTCAAGGCTCTCCCCGCCGGGTACTCAGGACAGGTCTTGCACACAGCCGGCCACGCCGCCGCTCCTTACTGGGACTATCCTCCGGGCTACAATCCATTAGAGCCGAAGTACATCTGCGAGATCTTAGGCCAGGCTTCCTTACAGATTGCGGCGCCGGATTCTAAGGGCGTCAATGCTCCTCTTACGACAGACCTGGCAGGCAGCTCCACTCCCTTGAAAGAAGCTGAACCCGGCTTGACCAGGAGTGTCGCCAGTATTACGCCCGATCACCAGAAGAACATTGACGCAGTGATAGCGGCAACCAAGGCAGCTGACTCTACTCCAACTAGAACGGCAGGAATATCGCTAACTGATGCTGAGTCTGCAAAACCGGCTGACCAGAGTAACCAAATAAGCGCAGCAATAGCCAGCGTTTATGAGCAGCCGCCGGAGATTACCACTAACGACGCCGACAACATAACGAGCAATAGCGGCAGGTTGAACGAGGCTCTGGATTCCATGGGCACCAATGCTGGCGTCCACGTCTCCTTTGAGTGGGGGCTGACCACAGCTTACGGGAATGAGACCCCTGGCCAGGACGTAGCAGCTACAGGGCCCTACAATGAGACCATCGGGGGCTTGGCTCCAAGCACTCCGTACCACTTTAGAGCCAAGGCGGTAGGAGCCACCAAGCCGGTCTATGGTGGAGATAAGCAGTTCACTACAACAGCCTAATAGGAGGTAACTATGAAAGGAGAGGTAACGGTAAAACCAAGAATTCAAGTGGTCGAGAGCGAGAAGTTCATCAAGCCCGGCGAAGTTGGAGTCATCCTGGAGTACATCCTCAAGGACAAGGACGGCAAAATCCTGAAGCGTAAAGTCAGGCAGTCTGAGAGCTTCGTAAAAGCCTTTCTTCAGCTGCTCTACGTGGTCATGGGGCAGATACAGTACGAGTATCCATATACCATGGTAGGCGTAGGTGGTGGCGCAGGAGTAGAGGTGTCTGAGGGATCCTACAATTTCGCTGCCGATGCCGAGACCGGGGATGATACCTACGGCATAGTCCTCGGGACCGACAACACCCCAGTCAGCATCGATGACGACAGCCTTAACACCAAGTGTGCTCACGGAACTGGAGTTGACCAGTTCCAGTATGGCCCCATGTCGATAGACCCTCCCGCAGCGGGGGCTACTCTGTCCCAGTTCACCATGACCAGGGACTTCACCAACGGCTCAGGGGCAGACATAACGGTCTACGAGCTGGGGATCTACGTCAAGAGTGGAAGAGGGACGGGAAACCAGGTCCTCTGCACTATAAGGGATGTAGAAGCTGCCGGAATCCTGGTAGCAAACGGGCTAACACTGACTGTCAACTACAGAATCCAGGCGTCAGTGTAGGAGGTAGATATGGCCAAACTGGCAGGCAGAATACAGTTCAAGCTAAGAGATAAGGATGGCAACCTGGTCCTGAACAGAGAACAGCCGTCACGAAGCTTCGTTCTTCAGTTTGTTGAGCTGCTGTATGTCTATCATGGACAGATCAATAGAGATATGGACGATGTGGATGGGACAACAAGAACAGTTGAATACGAGAGTCACGGTGGTGTTCAGAGTCGGAAACCAAATCTGGCTGTGTGCGCCGGACCTGGAGTAACACCATGGTATCCCTGTATCGGGGCTGGAAACTGGGACACCTTTGGTAAGTGTTCGATGCACAGTGTTGACATACGAGGTAGGGACTTCGGAATTGTCGTAGGTAATGGGGCCACTGGGGTAACGCCCCAAGATACTGCCTTAGGTCAGAAGCTAGACCACGGCCGAGGAACGAATCAGCTCGAGTATGGGGGCAGTGAGGTGCTCGAGCCAGAATTCTCTGATCCAAACGGGGAGATGCTTTTAAGGAGATATTTCACGAATAGAAGCGGGGCCACAATCACTGTCAGGGAATGCGGCATTTACGCTGTTGGAGCCACTTTTTATGGAGGAGTCTACCCGTGTCAAGGCTTGCAAAGCGGCAAGGCCTGGTCCTTCTGCATCGCCCGAGACCTGGTGACTCCGAACATAGACGTCCTCAATAACCAGATCCTTGAGGTGACGTACAAAACTCAGACGACAGCATGATGGACCATGACGCGAGCTCTCTCGATATTGTCTTTTGCCACCCTCGCGATAGGGTTGTTCCTGGTGGCCTGTTCACTGAACTCTCCTGGGGAGCCGTATCTGAGGCAGTCCTCCGCGATTGCGGTGGTCGGAGCTGTCTCAAGTGCTTATGTGATGCTGAAGCCAGCACCACGGGGTCCATATGACGATACTGACAACAAGAATTGAAGCAGCCGACGGTCAGCTACTCCAACGCGAGTACGTAGCTGAGATAACGGTACAGCAAGGAGGCGCATGAGATACTCAGCAGCATCGAAGACCATGACTTTGACCCAGATTGAGGCTGAAGTCCTGAAGGCCGGAGGCAAGAACGTAAGAAAGGCCGAGCTTACCGGGCTGCTGTTCTGTGAGCTTGACGAAGAGCAAGCAAAGAGGCTGTCCCTGGCTGGACTTCAGGTTAAGCCAGTGAGAGGGTTTAAGGTTGACCAGCTTGTAGCCACAGCTCCGGCACTGGAAATGCCTTCCCAGGTCTTCCACCTTCTTCGTTCCTCCTTTGCTCCGCCGCTCACCGGCACGGGATTGACCGTGGCTGTCCTGGACACAGGCATCAGGAAAACGCACCGGGACCTGCTTGGCAAGGTCGTCTATGAGAAGAACTGCACCGGCTCTCCCAGCACTGACGATGTGTTTGGGCACGGAACAAACGTAGCCGGCCTTATCGCAGGCGGCATACATGGAGAGGAAGCTGGTGTTTCCCCCGGAGCAAAGGTCCTCAACATAAAGGTGATGAACGATGAGGGAATCGGCACCGAGGAAGAGGTGGTTATCGGCATTGACGAGGTGTGCAGGCTGGCAAAGGAAGCCAGGGAGACGGCGCTCTTCCCCACGGACGAAATGTATCCCAATCTTATGAACCTCTCCTTCGGCACTGAAGATGACGACGACCCTGATAACCCAGTGAGAGTTGCATGCCGAAAAGCATGCATAGACTACGGAATTGATGTTGTGGCTGCAGCGGGCAACTCGGGGCCCAAGATGACCACCATAACGCTGCCAGCGTGTGAGCCCCTGGTTATCGCCGTTGGCACTGCCGAAACGCTGGGCTATGAGGTCTGGGAGAAGTCATCGAGGGGCCCCACCCTGGAGGCGGAGACAAAGCCCGACTTCGTCCTCTGGGGGACGAATATCAGGGTGGCGAGCCACGAGGCTGAGGATGGCTACGATACCAAGTCAGGGACGAGCTTCTCCGCCCCCATGCTCTCCGGCCTGGCCGGGCTTCTCTGGGAATCTGGCAGAAGAGCTTATGGTGAAGGCTGGCTTTTCCGCTGGATAGCCGCCAGGGAAGTTGCTCCTCACTTTTGTGTCAAGCCAAGTGGAGCTCCGGCTGGGAAGGACAATACCTACGGCTACGGACTGCCGCTGTCCCTCCAGGCAAGCCTTCCCCAGGTGAATGTGATGGAGGCAGCCACCGGCATGATGGGGCTTTCCATGCTCGGCATGATGATGGCAGGGATAGCCAGAGGAGCCATATGACGGAGGCAAGATGAGTGATGCACCGGTTCTAAGCTTACCGCCCCTGGCGCTGCCCTGGGGAAACGCAGGGACTGTCCCCGGCTATTACTACGACGCCTCTCTCAGGGGATGGATCTATGTCGACGCTCTGGGCGATATCCGCTTTCCCTACCGGGATATCTACACCGGCCTTGCATACCAGGCACTGGGGTTTGTCCCCCGGGAAGTCAAGGATGCCAAAACAGTTAGCGACGATGCCCCGGTTGCCGTAGACGAGGGCACTACCATAACGGTGGAATACACCTTCAAGTACAGCGGGCCGGCGGGCTCGGTCACTGTCCAGGCCGGCGCCTGTAAGAAGGTCACCTGGAATGCCTGGGACAGGTCTGGCGCTGTTGAAAAGACGATCGACCTGGCTGAAAGCAATACCCCGAGGGATTACCCCGGAAGCATAACCTTTTCCTATTCCTCCGGCGGAGTCCCCGGCTGGGCTCCCGACCTCTTCATCTTGCTCCAGGGGAAGGAATACGAGATCGTCTACACCAATGCGTTCAAGAAACTGGGGCCGGAGTTCAGCGAGCTTGCCATACAGGCATACGAGAAGGCGACGTGAGGCTATGAGAAAAAAGATATTGCCCATCACCCTGGAGCTCATCGGGATCACAGCCATAGGCTCCGGGACGGGAATAGAGCTTGCCAGCAAAGCTGACATCGGCTATGTCGTTATCACGGTCGGTAGCCTGTTTGTCGCTATTGGCGCAATCATCTGGGGAAAATTCATAAAGGGAGGTGCCTAAATGGGAAACGGAGGTGCCGAATTCAGAGGGCTTACGCTCACCGACCCGGTGACCCTAGTGCCGAGGATCATTCCCGGACAGTATGGCTACTGGGTGGTCTATTCCCCCCTGGCCACGCCGCCGAACAAGATCTCGGTCTATCCCGGGGACACTGTCAGGTTCACCGTGAGGTTCCAGCACCGGGGAGCAGCCATCAGCTACACCCTGTACTGCTCATTGGGCGTAAGGAGACTCAGCATCTTTGACGAGGACCCCAGGATTACCAAGTCCTTCTCTCAGAGCGTTCCCGAGCATGCCGACTGGGCCTATGTGAGTGTCTATGGCGACATTCCCATACCATCCGACTACGATGGGTTTGGCTGGAAGGACGCCTACGCCAAGGTGATGGTTGGTGGAAGCGATAAGGTGCTGTCGCCTGAATATGACGATGCCGTCGAGATACTGGCGCGCCAAGCCCTCTTCCAGGACATGGCCATAACAGGCTTCGAGAAGGCGTGATGCAGATAGGAGGACTGCAGGCTTTCTCTCCCTGGCGCATGGTAGTGGCTGCCCCGGGAGAGAAGCTCACCATCAGCCAGGGGGATACCGTGCGTGTCCTGGTCGGCTTCAGCTATGAGTGGCCTGGGACTGAGCCGGCACGGGCTACCCTCCACGGCTTCATCGGCACCAGGCAGGCAGATGGCACATTCCAGGCCGTCGCTGATGGCCCCAACGCCCTGAGCCTCGCCCCAGCAAGCGAGCTTATCCCGGTGGAGGCGGGAGTTGACATTCCTACCAGGGGCGGAGTTTTCGGCATCGCGGCCACGCCTCCGGGGACCTATGACCTCTTTGTCATGATGGATGAGTACCCCGATGTCAATGCCGAGATCCCCCAGTGTATTGGGATAACGTCAAAGGCAGGGCTAACGGACATGTTGATGCCCATCATGGGGATAATGATGATGGGAATGATGGCAATGATGATCGTCCCCATGGTGAGTGGAGAGGAAGGTGGCGAAGGTCTATCTTGAACCACAGGAGGTGCAGAAGCTGGAGGACGGGGCTGAATACCTCAGGGACAGGCTTCTGGTGAGGATACTTGCTCGCACCGGCTGCCGGATTTCCGAGGCTCTTTCCATAAAGGCCTCCGATATCGATTTCGATGCCGCCATGGTGACCATTAAGCACCTCAAGGCGGGGACAAAACTCGCCTGCCCGGATTGCGGGGCCAGGCTTTCCAAGAATGCCAGGTTCTGCCCCGGCTGTGGAGCGAAGGTAACGGCCGCCGTGGCCAAGGAGCAGCAACACCAGAGGATCAGGAGCATACCTGTAGATGATGAGACGTTGGATGTATTGAGGGAATATATCAGGCTCGGCGGGTCAAGAAACGGGAATCTCTTCGCCATTAATCGCTCCCGCGCCTGGCAGATAGTGCACGAGCTGGCCGGCAGAGCGAACTTGCCCGAGCTGGTCCATCCTGAGAGCGGCAAGAGGCATAGCGTCTCCCCACACAGGCTACGGGACGCCTTTGCCGTTCACGCCGTCAAGGTAGACGACTCCGGTGATTCCCTGAGGATGCTGCAGGAGCATCTGGGGCACAAGAGCTTCAATACCACTGCGAGGTACAGGAAGATCGCCGGTGAGGAGCTGAAGGACTGGTACAGAAGACTATGGGAGGACAATCATGCCGGGACAGGCAATAGTACTCATTAGAGACAAGCAGTGGCAGGTAACGCTTGCCACCACTGCCTGGGAACAGGCGAGCGGACTGGGAGGGATCCCCCCGATTCCCCCGGGGACAGGGATGCTCTTCGACCTTGGCTGCGACCAGATAATCACCGTGAGCACCCTGCCGATGCTCTTTCCCCTGGACATCGCCTTTGTTTCCGATTCCCTCATGGTGGTGGATATCGGCAGAGACGTGCCGCCGGGACTGCTGGCGAGCTCAAGCGTGCCGGCAAGGTTCTTTCTCGAGGTCAGCTCAGGTGAGCTTGCAGGTGTAGATACCGGAGACAGAGTGGAACTGGAGCTGATCCCAGCTGGCGTTTCCCAGGATGCCGGCTGGACATCCCAGTTCTTCTCCTTCATGACATTCACCGTCATGGGGATATTCGTCGCCGTCATAGCCAGAATGTTCGTCAACGCGGCTCTGGAGAAGCCGGAGGAGAAGCCGGCTCTCTACGGACCCAGGGGCGAGAAGAGACTCCTGCCGCAGACCTCAGCTGCGCCAAGGCAAAGATGGTATGAGAAGGGCATGGAGGCTGGCAAAACAGATGGCTGGATGACTGTGGAAGAAACGCTACCTCAGACCCTGCAAGCCCACCGTGGCTCGATAAAGGACGCCAGCGATCTGGTGTGGATTGACATTGAGCTGTGGGAGGGGACTGACCATTTCACGGTGCTGTATGGCTCAAAGATATGGCAAGACGCGAAGAGAGATATCGATAGCTATGAGGACCTCAAGGCTGAGTTCTGGGAAGGCTACCTTGCCGGTAGAAAGGCAATAGGCAGGGATGTCTACCACATGGCCAGCGAGCTGCTGAAGGTTGAAAGAGCGGGTTTCTTGCCCAAGACAGCTAAGCCAGCCAGAGCCAGCAGATATGACGTCAGCGTCGAAGCATGGCAAGAGCGAGACCGCCTTGGAATATGGATTACCGATGACCACACCGGCCGGATTATCGCTGAATGGTGGGACGATGAAGCCAGGGAGATGTTTGAGCAGGGATTCTTCAAGCCCGGGGTCCCCCGGCTCTCCCGGGAAAGGCCAGGCCGGGATTTTGTAGACAGCGTGCTGGACTATGCCGAAGGCGTCGGCCTCCTGGCCAGAGCAAGCTCACCTGGGACCACACCATCATATCTGCCGCAGACAAGCACGGCGACAAAGCTCAACGGCCTTCAAATTGTCAGGGCCTACAAGCAGGTTTCAGCCCACGGGGAAGACAAGATCTGTGTTCAGCTACAGGCCTGGGCCATCTTTCCCAGGGGGAAGAGGCCGCATTTCCTAAGCATGTACAGGACCGGCGACAAATATGTCATTTCACCTCTCTATGCTCATGTCCAGCATCAGCTAGAGGTATCAGTGTCGAAGGTTGACGCATGGATTAGGTCGCTGCCCGTGCGCCATTTTGAGCCCATGGCTGTGGACCCTCAGTACAGAGAAGAAGCTGAGAGGCTGGCAAAAGGGGTGGATACGCCAATGGATATTGTGCAACTCCCAAGGGAAACGAGTGGAACAGGGCTCGACCACAAGGTAATCCCTGTTGAGAGGCCAAAGAGGACAACATCCGAGCTCGAATACTTTGCCGACAGCCCCGAGTTCCTCACCCAGACGATCGATGCCACCGGCTACCGGGAGAAGATAGACAAGGCGTTCCAGGAAGCGATAGCCAGGGCGAAGGGACTGAGGTAATGGCAGTAATGACCTCTCCTCCAAGAGTCCTCTCCATGGAGGAATACTATGCAACATGGCAGCCAGGAGGCTGGCAGCTCATCATTATCGGCCCTACCTCCACCTGGCGCGAGGAGTGGGGGATGTGGGAAGCCATCAGGGACATCGTGCAGAACGCCCTTGATGAGACTGAGACCTACCGCTGGTACTACGATGATCTCTGGGGCGAGAGAAGTCTCCATATTGAAGATTCGGGTAGAGGCGTAGCTGTGGCTGATTTCCTTCTCGGTCCCCCCAAGCCGAAACCCGACTATGCTCGCGGAAAATTCGGCGAGGGGATGAAGATTGCCTGTCTCGCTCTTCTGCGTCAGGGTTTTCCTGTCTATATCAGAACAGTTGGCCGCGACATATGGGTGGTGTTCATTGAGCAGAAAGTGGACGGCGTTGCCGACACCCTGGCAGCGATGTGGCGGCCCAACGGAACAGGGATAGGAACACGGTTTCATATCATTGGCTATGGCGGCTCCGCCTTCGAGGACCGCTTTGCTGTCAATCTGCCCCAGTCGGCCGTCGTTGCTGAGGCCCCCAGTCTGCTGGCTAAGCCAGTGAAACGATACAACCAGCTCATCCGTTATAACTTCCCAGCGATGGGGAAGGAATTCCGCGAAGCAGTCGAGGCAGTGGGTAGCACCTTTGTTGGCCAGTCCAGGATTTTTGCCCGTGACATCTACATGAGAGATATCAACAGCCCCTACTCTTACAACCTGTGGGGATTTGAAATGGCCCCTGATCGCCATGGCCCAAGGGTGGAAGCAGACCTCTGGGAGGATATGGGGAGACTCTGGTGCTGTGTCAAAGACGATGGGCTTCTGGGAGACCTCATCAAAATGGTGATGGAACCACCCATCATCCAAAGCGAAGAAGGTCCCAAGATCCAGATAAACGAGTGGATTGGCAAAGAACCGGTGAGCGGCAAACCCTACGCCGATTTCATTGAGGAAAACGCCCGGGCGTGGCAGGAGGCGTGGGCAAGTGTAACTGGAAAGAATTCTGTCCTCAGAACAGATCCCACTTATGACAGCATGGTGAGGCACATAGGGTATGAACCCGTTAGTGTTCGGTGGGGCGTAGCCCAGGGGCTCGGAAAGGCCATCGCCAGGGACAAAGACCTCATCAGGGCATCACAGGAAAGATTGAGCCGTGTTCAGATCATCCCCGACGGGAGATTCAGCAAGGGACAGCTTGCTAATCTGAAACTGGCCAGGGCAATAGCCGTCGGCACCTTCACCCATCACAGGGTGGAGGGAGGCGTTTTCGCTGCCATCATTCCGCCAGCGTCAGACCGGGTTAGAACAGCAGGAATGTATGCCAGGGAATCAGAGCGAGTCTACATCAGCGCTGACCAGCTGAGCAGTGGGCGGGCCACCGTGGATACGGTGGTACATGAGCTTGCTCACCACATGTCGGGTGCCGAAGACGGCACCGAAGCCCACAACTCTGCCATGACCAGAGTCGCCGCCATGGTGGTGCAGGCTACAGCCGAAGGAAAATTCAACGAGATCCTCAAGGATGTAAGCTGGTATGGCTCTTGAGCACGGGAACGAGCAGAGATGAAGCATTACTACAGCCCTGGCCAGGACTGGATAGGCGCCATGTTTTCCTTCATGGGAGTTATGGTGATGGGGATATTCATGATAGCTCTGTCCAGAGGCATCACCGGGAGCTCGCTTGAGCCAGAGAAGGGGGACCTGGCCTATCTGCCTGGCGTCATCGCTATGCCAAGGCTTCCGGAAGAGGCAAGGGGGGATTTTCTCTTCGTGGAATATGTCAGGGATATGCTCCGGCTGGGTGAATCATTATCCAGTCAAGATATCAGGCTCATGTGGAAAGGATGGAAGAGAAGCAAAGAAGAGCAAGAGCTGCGAGATAGAATAGGCGAGTTTGTGAAGAAGCACGAGCGTGACCCTTTGTCCCCGGAAGCCATCGAGGAGTCTGAGCGAATAGAGGCGGAGGCAAAGGCAGCAGGCTTTAGTGACAGGGAATTTGACAGGCTGTGGACATCGGAGGTGAGAAGGCGCTACGAAGCACCCGGCTATTTGACCCAAGTGACGCCGGCCCAGATGGAGCTCATGGAGAGATATCTGGAGCTGGCAAGGGATTTGGCTAAATGAGCCAGAATTCTGAAGGAGGGAGAGTATGACAAGAGAAGTTGAACTGCTGCTGCGTATGGGCCTCTCCCTTCTCGTGGGCGCGATCATGTATGGCCTCATTAGCAGCCTTACCAGGCCAGGACAGCAACCGTCTGAAGAAGCACCAGGACCACTGGGACCGCTTTCGGAAGACACGGGCAGGGTCCAGGGATACGTCCTAGACGCTGGAACAGGTCAATCGATTCCCCTGGCCGAGATCTATGTGGACGGGAGACCGAATACCACAGCCGATATGACCGGCGGGTTCCGAACGTCCTACATGGAATACGGCGCTCACGTAATCACCATCTACGCAAGCGGGTACCAGACAACCGACTTTCAGATTACGCTGCAACAGAGCCTGCTGCAGCACAATTTCGCCCTCGAACCTATCGAGCCGGTCCCGGGCTTTCCTGACGACATCGAGATATCCGGGATAGTCGTCGAGCCTGAGACGGTCCTGATTGGTGAGGCAGTCAGCATTGGCGTTCAGCTGCTGGGGCCATACCCAGACCTCTACCCCCGAACCGTGTCAGGAACCATAGCTGTGGATGGAGGACAGCTGACAGAGACAATCGAAATGACATACAGGAATCCCACAATGTGGTTCAGCTACACGCCAGCATCAGCAAAAGTCTATGCCGTCACGGCAAAGAACAGGTCAGCAATATTTGAGGTCTTGGAAAATATTGCCGGCCCCTTCTACTGCCCCTTTGGCTGCATAAACCCTGAGACCGAGACCGGTGCCTGGAATGACAAGCAGAGTCTGCTGGGTTCCTGGGTAAATATGACAAACCCCAGCTGTTGTCTGTATGCACCGTGGCTTCCTTCCCCACCATCTTGGTGTGATTACACGGTAGGCCAGAACTGTGTGGTAGCGCCAAGATTCTACGGTGGTGGGACTGGTGCTACTGGCTACGAGGGGACAGTGTACTGCCCATTTTGTGGCGAGGCCATGCGTACCGGCCGGAGCCCTGGGGACTGCTCCTATCTGTGGCGGCTTGCTGAGATGCTTTTCAATCACGTCCAATCGGCTCATCCTGACATACCATGGGATAAGCCGCCCGCATGGATACAACTCACAGGTTTCGACATCTTCTGTGCCCGTCCTGGTTTCGAAAGAAGCCAATGTGATTGCACTATCTTTTTGGATGGCTCTGAACTACTTCGTCTCCAAAGCTACGCCGCGAGTGTTCCAATGGTTATTGCATTGGGCACGCACCAGATTGTGGCCCAGGGCCTGGCATTGAGTGCAGGATACCTCTACCAGCTGGTGACACTGGAGCACAGCGTCACGGTCTCAGGCTGGGGCGATAAGCTTACACTGAACGTCCAGACTGGTCATCTCGCTGTGGAGAAATGGGATGACCTGGTGGCGGCTGTCCGAGAGAGCGAAGCCCGCTTCCAGAATATGGGCATAACTCGCTTCGATAAGGTGTGATGCAGATTGCGGGCCTGGGTGGTCCCGCGAGAGAAGCAAAAACAAACTGGAGACAGGCTGAACATGGCAATGTTGGCACCAGTTAGAGGAGGTTTCCTAAGGCCTTTCGGCTGCGGCTGGTTCATCAGGGAGTTCCTCGCAGGACAAGGGCCAGAGGGATCTCCCAAGATAGACCCCGGTATCGGTGCATGCCAGGAAGATATCTTCTACCATTACAAAAGGGCTCTCCACAAAGCTTATGCCGAGGATGCCATCGCCTATGAGAACGAGGAGAGAATAAAGAAAGGTCTGCCCATCTACACCGACACCGAGTACCTGGAACGGCTGGAATGGTATCTGGGAAGGATCCCTTACAAGCTCGTCAAGTGCCGCTATCACAGCTTCGTCACCTATTTCGGTATGCTTAAGAAGCTCGGCTGGGTAGAGGGAACAGGGAGGGAAGAGAAATCAACGCCACAAGATTACTACGAAGGCTTTCAGCCAAAGGTATACTATCACCTTACAGACAAAGGTAAGAAAGCTAGTGATATAGAGGTGTCAGATCCAATAACAACCCTTTATCACTACCCCAGAGAGGTTCGCAGTGCCAAAAGATACAAGTACTTCTCGATTAAACATTGACCCTTGGCCAATTAGTAAATACGAACATGGTCACTTAACAGGTAGCCCAGAACATAGGAGCCTAATGCAAAAGGCAATTGATTCTCTGAGAAAGCAAGGATTCAAGGACGACCAGATATATACTGAATATCCTATTGTTCTTCGAGACCGTGAATTTGGTCCTTACCAGAAAGTTAAATCGGTAGATGTGGCCGGAATTAAACCCGAGAAGGCAATAGCAATAGAATGTGGGATGTGTACCTCAAGGATCCTTGAGGTCTTAGGAACATATTTTGATGAAGTTTTGCACTTCCCCTTTGTGATAGGTCATCGCTACTGCAAAAGAGCACCGACCAAAAGTAGAAGAATTCACCTGAGCAGATGAAGTATCAAATATCCCAGTGTCCCCTGTGCCAAGCGGAGCGGCGCATTTTGCCCTTAGAAATGGGCTTGCAATAAGCCGGCAATACACTTTGCGTATCCCAGTCCTCCCCCTAAGAGTAGCCTCAAAATCGCATCCCTTCTTGGGCTAATCTTCGCCTAATTTTCCAGAGTTTGCTTGCCAGAGGGAGAGGGAAGGAAATAGCTAATTCCTCAAATTCAACTTCATTTCCTTTTGTTTAATAATGAAGTTGTAAGTTTTGAACCTTAACAAATAGCAATCCA
>CAZHQV010000038.1:0-15062 GCA_964534285.1 uncultured Dehalococcoidales bacterium | reverse complement strand
CATTAGTGAAGCCCTTGGATTGATAGAACTCTTGTTCCTCAGCGCTGAAACTGAAGGTAGTCCCACAATCGGAACACTGGATGGACTTGTCCTGAAAACTCATTGGATGACCTCCTTTCTTCAAGATTTTAGCTGGAGTTCGGGTCATCCAACACTCGGGGAAACCTGAGGTGATTTAAGTATGTAACAACCTAAACTGAAACTACTGAATACATCATACAGCAAAGCGATTCACTCTGCAAATAAATAGCCTAACCCCGTTAGTAAGAAGAACGCCACAACTAAAATCCAATAATCTTTACTGGACATTGTGACCATTCATGCAACCGGAATCACTAAGCTCTACGTAGGCCATTGCCTAGACATAGCTATCCTCAGTCTCTCGTTTCAGTCCTTCTTCAGCTCTTCTAGCTCTTTGCTGTCAAGCAGCACGCTGTGGGCAATTGGTGTGAATTCTTTCACAAATCTACTATGTTGGGCATAGAATCCTTCAATGTTCAGTCCTTCATACTCCCACGGAGACAGTCGCGCCAATTCCTCCAGCACTCTGCGACATGTGTTCTGGAGGTATCATCAAAAAGTGTGGAAATAACTGGTGACGGCGAGTACCCTTCCTGTTACTAATAGCAAAATAGCAGGAAGGAGGTAGTCACCATCATGCGGAAGCTAAGCACAGCCGATAGACAGTCGTCAGGTATAGCCCGGGATTATCTGGAAGAATTGGTGCGGACCAAGGTACGGGAGTTTGTGCAGTCTCCTCTGCAGGAGGAAATAACAGAGCTGCTGGCGCGCAAGAAATCGGAGCGGCGCAAGGCGTTAGAATGAGCTAATACCTTGCGGGGTGAGCTCCATGCCAATCGTCTTGCTGAGACATCTCTGGTAAAATAGCACCGTACGCCTAGATATTCCTTGTCTTCTGGAAGTGGTGAAAGTAGATAGCATGTGACTGGTTAACATTTTGGTTAACATCTTTGGGAGAATTTTGGCTAATTTCCTATCTGGGGGAGTGTCGGAATTGGCAGACGAGCATGACTTAGGATCATGTGCCGCAAGGCGTGGGGGTTCGAGTCCCCCCTTCCCCATTGATTCTGTAGCTGAAATGCCGTTTCGTAGGCAACGATACGCCAGCGAGGCATCTGTACAAACATGGCGATAGACATAAGCTCGTTTCATGAAAGTCGAATTACGGACTAGTAGAGCCTAGCGAGATGGATACACGGGGTAGGGTGATTCTGCTGGGTAGGTGTAGGAGACACTAATGGAAGATCTGGGACAAGATAGTAATGCTTCCAGTTCGATAGTGCCCACTCTTGCGGCTCTGTTGGTGTGCGATATAGCAGTCGAAGACCCCAGCAGTGGCAAGAAAAGCCTCATTGGTATCTTCAATCGGATTAGTGTTGGCAGATTCCCAACCAAGCGGCCGATGACCTTGTACATCAAGTTGACAGAAGCTGAGGGTGACTATAAGATTGAAGCTCGATACGTGCAGGTGAGATCTCAGAAGGAATTGGCGAAAGCAGAGGGGAAGCTGAAGGTGACTAATCGGGCTGCATCCCCAGACGTGTACTTGAAGTTCCCGCCTCTGCTAATTCCAACGGAAGGGCAGTACGAGTTTCAGATTTGGGCTAACTCGATATTCTTAGGGTCAACAGCCATTGATGCTGTACAGCATTCTGAAGCGTGATTGGAGGTAGCTCATGACCACGTTTACAATCCCTGAGTGGAGTCAACGAGTAGCGAACGAACCGGAAGATGCGGAAGGACCGTACTCTTTTGGGGAGATTCGATCTGAGAATGTCGCAAATAGTTCGAGTATGAGGAGAATCACGGGCACTGGACGCTCCAGAGGATCTGGGGAGCTGGCGATGCAGCACAGCATCGGACAACAGCTGAAATTGAATCAGCGACAAATGAGTCAAGCCGTTTCTTGTAATCTGAGCCGTGGAGCGCATATCGATAGTCTCCGAGTTGCGAGCCTGCTGTAGGCTCAGCTATGTCACACCGAGCGCGTGAAGCAAGGATAACTTAAACAAATGGAAGGGAGGTTAGGCTATCAAGTGTACCGCGGCCTTGCTCGGTTTTGGCTTTGGATAGGTTAGGATCATGTGCGGCAAGGCGTGGCGCTTCGAGTCCCCCCTTCCCTACTAGCCGGCGTGCGGGAGGCTTCGCTTGCCTGCCAAAGATCTCGTCCCAGGCAAGGCCTTAGCAGAATTCATCTTGCTGTAAGCCAATGAAAGCTGTCATTCTAGCTGGTGGGGAGGGAACCAGGCTTCATCCCCTTACGTGCAACAAGGTTAAGTCGCTCGTTCCGGTGCTAAATCGTCCTTTCCTTGAGCATCTTATCGATAACCTCAAAAGGCATGGCATTACAGAGATCATTCTGACTCTGGGTCACTTGCCTGAGCAAATTCAAGAATACTTTGGTGATGGTAGTGGTTTTGGGGTGAGCATGACCTACCTAATAGAGGATTCTCCTCTGGGAACTGCGGGCGGTGTGAAGAATGCAGAGGCGCTTCTAGAAGCACCTTTCCTTGTTTTCAACGGTGACATTTTCAGCGACATTGATTTGACCGACATGATGAACTGTCACCGTGAGAACAGAGCGGATACAAGCATAGCGCTGACGCCGGTAGATGACCCTACTCCCTATGGAGTGGTGGAGACAAATGCTGAAGGCAGAGTCAAGCGGTTTGTGGAGAAGCCACGCCGGGAGGAAGTGACTACCAACATGATCAACGCTGGCATCTACATTATGGAACCTCATGTTCTGGACTACATTGCCCGGAATGTCTTCTTCACATTTGAGCACGGTGTCTTTCCTTCTCTTCTGGAAAGGGGGGAGGCTGTATACGGTTACCCTTCTCAGGCTTACTGGCTTGACATAGGTACTCCTGATAAATACTTGAAGTTGCACCACGATTTGCTTCAGCGGTGCACAGCGGATAGTGGGATAAGACTTGAGGGTGAAGGCTTCGCTCATTCTTCAGCTCGAATCGAGGGGCCGGTGGTAATTGGTGAAGGGTTCTCCGTCAGCAGGGATTGCACCATAAAGGGCCCTGCCGTCCTAGGTCCACAATGCCGAATTGAAGAAGGTGCTGTCATAGAGGGAGCAGTCTTGTGGCAAGAGTGTAGGATTGGCGAAAAAGCGAAGCTCAGGGACTGTGTAGTTGCGTCGCGTTGCGATATTGGAGAAGAAAGCGAGGTCTTGGACGGATGTGTTTTGGGCGACAATGTGATAATCGGAAAGGGGAACAGGCTGTCGAAGGGTATCAGGATTTGGCCAAATAAGTCTATCGAGCCCAATACAATTTCGTTCTAATCGCGGGTATTGGTACGGGTCGCTTGGCGACGAATGGGACAGAAGGTCGCTGTGGCGGGTGCGGCAGCACGGGCCAATCTTTGTGTAGGCTCCTGGTCTACGGAAGCTTGCTCGGTAAGTCCGTAACACGCAGGCGGAGGCATTCCTCAGATGAGATCAAAACGTTGCTCTCAAGTCTCACGGTAGGATACGGTACTTGTCCATATCTTCTCGCAGCTTTGCTATAAGGCGCTTGCTATCTACCTTCTTCGGCGCACAGATAATGTGGACGGGGGGTGGTTCCTCCCCTTCTTGTAGACTTTGCTGCCTGACCAACTCTGCCAGAATAGCTTCCTTCAGTTCCTCAGCGCAAAGAGGGGAGTGGTAAATCGTGCTCAGCGAAGAGAGTAACATGTCCCGAATATGCTCCTCCCCCTTTTCCTCATGGAGATGAGGGTTTCTCGTCTCGATTTGGAAGATGTCTATTCCCTGTCCCATCACCTTCAGCTCCTTGGTGGGCAAGATACCGCCAAAACTCTCGAATATGGAAACCAGTTCCTGAGGTTCCACGGCATATCCTGAAGCATAGGGCAAGGTCTCCGCCAGGCTCATACTCATGGCATGCTCCCCTGCATTGCCTGTTCTGACTACCTCAGTCTCAAATCCTGTCTTGGATGATATCAGGGTGTTCAAGTACTTGTTGGTTATCTCCGACGTTCTTCCCCATTTCCTAAAGTATAAGCCCCCCGAGATCTTGGGCTTGTAGTGCCATAGTATCCTCACCATGCTGTAGGGCGATTGAGCCAGGCTGAAGCCAGCAGCGAAGTTTCTCACATACTCCAGCACAGCTCCGGGGAAATAATTGTCAGCATCAACGAAGCCAAGGTATTCTTTTCCTGCGGCTTTGGCCAGAAGTAAGCCTATTACCATGGCTTCGCTCTTACCGTCGCGCACCAATCCGTCTTCGCTCAAAAGGCCGTCATAGCCAGCTTCCATTGCAGCTTCGGCAATAGCTGGATCTTTCTGGTGAGCAATCAAGGCCTGGCGAAAGGTAAAATGACAAAGCTGTTTCAGGGCGTCTCCCTCCATTCTGAATCTGTCGACCTTTTCTCTCTGGCTGTTGGAAACCACTATTACCAGGCAGTCATGTGGCACGCCGCTAACCACTCCTTCAAAGAGCTTAAGCTTCTCGTCTTTGACCGGAATGACGATCGCCATCTTCTCCTCAAAGTCCTTTATCGTCTCCTCATCTATTTTCATTACCCCCATAACGGCGTGGGGCGGCAAGTCCCTCTTTGCTCCCGAGTCTAGGGCGACCACCATCTGCACCTGGTTCATTCTGACTGAACCAAAGCGCTCCGTGTACCTCGGACTTTCTATGAACATCTTCTACCTTGCCAAAACGCCTAAGCATGATACCAAATCCACTTGCCAGCGACAATCTGTTCGTTCCGGCGTACTTGTCAAAGCCCAAACAATGTTGACGCATGTGACTAGGGTGAGATAAGCTTGGTCATAGTACGACGAAAGACTCATTGGGCTAGAAGGAAGCAGCCTATTACGCCTCGCCCGCATTGAAACAGATAGTATTTACTGACTTGGATGGCACCCTCCTTGACGCCGTGGACTACTCATATGAGAAATCGCTTGACGCAATCGAGCGACTTAAACACAGTGGCATACCCCTGGTATTCTGCTCGGCGAAGACCAGGGCAGAGCAGGAAGTGTATCGGCGCAAAATGGGAGTGTTTCACCCTTTCATAGTGGAGAACGGAGGTGCCATCTTCATACCATGCAATTACTTCCCCTTCCCCTTCAGCCACAACAAGACTGTGGATGGGCTACTGGTCATAGAGTTAGGCCTTCCCTGTGAGCAGATCAGGAGACTGTTGACAGAGGTGAAGGAGGTAGGAGGGTTCCACTTCAGAAGCTTCGGTGACATGAGTGCTGAAGAAGTGGCCAGGGAGACTGGCTTGGATGTAGAATCGGCCAAATTGGCCAAGCAAAGAGAATATGATGAGACGATAGAGTTTGATGTTTCTGGTGATGAGGTGAGTAAGGCATTGCAGAGAATCAGGCAGGCTGGGCTGAACTGGGCTCATGGTGGACGGTTCTACGATGTCATTGGAGATAGCGATAAGGGTAAGGCCGTAAGGATTGTAAGCAATCTATATCGCAAGCTATGGGGCGAAATAGAGACTATTGGGCTCGGTGATAGCCAGAATGATTTGCCCATGCTTTGCGAAGTGGATATACCCATTTTGGTGCAAAAGACGGATTATAGTTGGGAGAAAATAGACCTGCCCCACTTGCAGAGAGTCCAGGGGATCGGCCCTGAAGGATGGAGGAGGGCAATCGAAGCAATGTTTGGAGGTTGACATGCAAACGATATACCTTGTTCCTCATTCTCATTATGACGTGGCTTGGGCTTTCACGAAGGAGGAATACCTTGAAATAGCCGAGGATATCTTGCAGCGGGCTGTCAAATTCATGAAGAAATATGAGGACTATAGGTTCTCATGGGAGCAGACATTTCCCTTAGGGGTAATAGAGCAAAGAAATCCCGAGCTTTGGTCAGACCTAAGAGAGATGATCCAGAAGGGGAAGATGGAGATAGTTGATGGCCAGTATTTGATGCCTGATACCATGCTTCCCACTGGAGAGGTACTAGTACGTGAGATATTCTTTGGCAAGAGGTACTGTAAGGAGAAGTTCGGAGTGGATGTCCCCGTAGCTTGGGTTGCGGATAGTTTCGGTATGAATGCGCAACTCCCTCAAATCTACAAGAAATCGGGATATCAGTGGGTTGCTTTCCGGAGAGGTGCGAAGGAAACGCAGAGCGAATTCCTGTGGAGAGGGCTTGACGGGACCACCATCCTCGCTCACTGGATGCCTTTAGGGTACAGGGCTGGATTCTACCTCGATAAGTTGGGTGAGGGGTATATGGAACTCAATAAGTACGCTGCCACTTTGCACATCCTCATGCCCTCAGGGAGTGGATCGGTTCCCCCTCAGGAGGAAGTAGTTGACGTGGTAACGAAGTGGAATGATGACCATCGAGGTCGGTCTCAGATGAAGATAAGCACGCCATGTGAGTTCTTCCAAGCTGTGGAGAGGGATGGAGGCACGCTCAAATTGCGGGAGGGCGAGTTGTACGACGAGGCCTTGTCCCAAGTTTTTCCTCAAGTATGCTCAAGTCGGATGTGGGTAGTCCTTGGGGCGAGGAAATGCGAAGGACTGCTTGGCACAGCTGAGTGGTTCGCCACCTTGGCTTGGGTGATGGGAAAGGAATACCCTCAAGCTTTGCTGAATGACTGCTGGGAAAGGATGCTTTTTGTTGCCTTCCACGATATCATCACCGGCTGTGGAGTAGATGAGATTTACGACGAGGTTAGGGAAACCTTTTCCTTCCTAGAGGAGCATCTTGGCAAAGCTCTGAATGATTCCTTGGCATTCATTGCCAGCAAGATAGACACTGAGGGTGAGGCAGTTGTGGTGTTCAACGCTCTGCCGTGGGAGACGAAGAACTGGTGTGAAGTTGACTTGCAGCTTACGGGGTGGGAGAGGGAACCTGGGATTAGATATGGCGAAGTAGAAGTAGAAAGCCAAGTTCTGGGTTTGGAGAGGGATGGTGAAGGGGGAATCAGTCAGGCGACGCTTGGATTTATGGCTGACCTTCCTGCAATGGGCTATAGGGTTTACAGGGTTACCGAGCGTAGCAAAGAACCGGCGACGACCATCGAAATCAGGGAATGTGTCGTAGAAAATCCGTTTTTCACTCTGAAGGTCGATCCAGGAACTGGAATAATCGAGGTTTCTGATAGAAGTGAGAGGCTCTTAGTCGAGGGAAATGAGCTGCACATCGAGAATGAGATCGGTGATCTATACTATCACCGGCATATGTTCTTTGAGTTGGTGAAAAGCGAAAGCGGAGAAGGGATTTACTATGGGACTTTCAAGCCTGATAGGTTCAGGATAGAACATGGCCCCCTCAAATCGAGAATAATTCTGGACGAGGGATACTATTGCCTCAGGTGGCCTTATCGATTGTTTGAGAAGTTTGGCACTAAGCTTTATGAGCACAGAGTCCTGGATGTCACAAAAGAGGTTATCGTCTATCGAGACCTTGACAGGATTGAATTTGTGACCAGGGTTAAGAATATGTATCCTAACATAAGGCTCAGGGTTACATTCGATACGTTCAGGGAAAGGATGGTGTATTTCCGTGAAACCCAGTTTGGCGTTGTCCCTGAGCCGACAGAGCTGTTTGCATCCTTGGAGAAGGCAGGGAAACCCGCTGGAATCCCGAGTTTCTTGTCCTGGTTTTGCCACAGCGACGGAGGAGGAGGAATAACCTTCATGAACAAGGGCATTCCGGCGAGTGAGATAAGGGGTAGCAAGGTGTTCTTGACGCTTTTCAGAAGCGTCGGCATCCTTTCCGCTGATGGGGATGCCGGACCCCTAATCCCTACCTCAGACGCTTTGGAGCTCAACAGAGACTACGTTTTTGAGTATGCTTTGCGGCTTCACGATGGTGACTGGAAGCAGTCTGAAGCATACAAGCATGGCCAAGAATATCATCATCGGCCTTTGTGGGTTCGAGCTAACGCTAGCGGCAATTTACCCTCAGAATTCTCCTTCCTCAAGCTTTCTCCGTGTAACCTTGTCCTGTCGGCTCTAAAGAAGGCTGAGGATAGCGAAGAGGTGATACTGAGGTTCTTTGAGAGCAAGGGGGAGGAAACCATGGCCGAAATAGAGCTGTTTCGGAATATCGAAAGAGCAACGGTTGCCAATCTGCTTGAGCAAGAGGAATATGAGTTACGACCAAATCGCAACAAGCTGAAATTTGAAGTGAAGCCCTTCGAGATAGTCACCTTGAAGCTAAGCCTATGACTGATGTGGGCCATAGGACTCTCGAAGCAGTTGCCTCAACGCGTATAGCGGTGTGAAGAAGATAATCCAGCGTTCAAGCTTCTGGCACCCGAGCTTGGTTCTTAAGTCTGAGGTGGCTCGGCCCTGGTATTTCCGTTTCTTTCGGGCGTTGGTTGAGTTGCTTCTATCATGGGAAAGGTGTTGCCAAAGTAGACCTTGGTATGAGGCCATGGAATCTCAATCCCCTCCCGATCAAAAGTCCTCTTGATTCGAAGGCGTAGCTCTCCCGTGAGAGCCCACTGACGCAGAGGCTTCGTGTCCCCCAGTATTTTGATGTCAATGCCTGAATCCCCCAAGTTATTTACTCTGAGCACTTGCGGTGTACTGACAAAGTCTTGCTTCCATTCCGGGTCTTCAGCCATTTCCTTGCATACTCTATTTAGAACTGCAATAACGCGGTCAAGGTCTTCTCCATAAGCTACTGAGACGTTCAAGTTCACCCTGGAGTATCCCTTGGTATAATTACTTGCGGTTTTGATCTCCCCGTTAGGCACAGAATGGACTATGCCATCCAGGTCTCTCAGGATGGTACGCCGCAACCCTATGTGCTCAACCATACCAATAACGTCAGCAACTTTGACCACATCACCCACTCGGTACTGGTCTTCTAGCAAGATGAAGACACCAGCAAGCAAGTCCTTGATTATGCTCTGGGCGCCAAAGCCAACAGCAATAGCTACAATACCAAGGCCAGCCAGTCCTGCGGCAATGTTTACCCCAAATTCAGGCAGAATGGTAAAAATGGCAAAAGTGACTATGACGATTATGCCTGTAGTGACGAAGACTCTCGCCAAAGTATGACTTCGCTTCGTTATCTCGTCTTTAGGCTGTTTTTTCATTTGCCGAGACACTGATCTGTGCACTAGTGGGGGCACAAAACGACGCACCAAGAAATACAGGGCAACGGAAATGATGATAATAACTAGAACACGAATACCGTGTGTGGCAAGCCAGTCTGTTACGCCGTGTGCACTAAGCCAATCAACCATGCTTCCTCTTTGCCCGCTGGCGGGGTCTATGCTAGCATAGTCGAGGTCTGGCATCAATTGATGGCTAGACCAATCTGCTTCGGAATCAGCGAAGGGAAATTACAGTTGACGCCAATAGAATGGAAGAAGCGTCTCTGTAGTCCTTCCAGCGTGCGCCGTAGAAGTCTATCCCCGGTTCATCTTGGATTCCTTCCAGAGGCTGTAGCTTAGCAGCGAGTAGTAGTGGCGTGGTGCAGCTCGGCCTTCATTCCCTGGGGTAGAGGTGGTCACTACCACCGGCTTGGCTTGCGGCTGAAGGCGTGCTCGGCCCAAGGATATGGCTTGGCTGGGGGACAGAGTATGGCTCAGGTTCTCGCTCCGGCAGGGGAAAGCCTTGCAGTCTGGTTAGACATGAAACAGAAAGGTAACGATATCTCCGTCCTGGATGACGTACTGTTTTCCTTCTATTCTAAGCAAGCCTCTTTTTCGGGCCTCAGCTACATTGCCACATCTCTGCAAATCGCCATAGCTGATCACTTCAGCTTTGATGAAACCTCTTTCCATGTCGGAATGAACCTTTGCTGCTGCCTTTGGTGCCGTGGTGGCGCTGGGGATAGTCCAGGCTTTTAGTTCAGCTGAAGCTGTAGTGAAGAAGGAAATCAGCCCTAGAAGCTGGTAGGAAAGACTGATAACCTGATCAAGTGCTGGCATGGCTAGCCCCATGGCCTCACGAAATCCCTTAGCCTCGCTTTCGTCTAGCTGAGATAGCTCCATCTCCAG
The DNA here is from genome assembly GCA_964534285.1 of uncultured Dehalococcoidales bacterium. Taxonomy (GTDB): domain Bacteria; phylum Chloroflexota; class Dehalococcoidia; order GIF9; family AB-539-J10; genus JADFUX01. The sequence goes on along the minus strand of CAZHQV010000038.1, from coordinate 5,084 downwards.
CTTTGCGCATAGGGCTACCACGGCAAATCGAGGGTAAAGGGAGCGTATGTCGTTTTCCAACGAGGCGGCTCTGGGTATATGCTCCTCTCCGATGTTAAGGACAATTAGCATGGGTTTGGCGGTAAGAAACTGATAATTGGACAATGCCCTGAGTTCATCCTCGCTGAGGCCTTGCTGCCTTATTGGTATATCCTCCTCCAACCCCGCTTTGACCTTCTGCAACAGAACTTGCTCTTTGGAATGTTGTTCACGTTCTGGTGTTTTGGCTCCCTTCAGGCTTGCCTCCAGCCTGTCAAGCCTCCTTTCGATAATAGTCAGGTCAGAGAAGGCCAGTTCCAAGTCCAAGGTAGCTATATCTCTCTTGGGATCGAGGCTCGCCGCGGGGTGAGGCAGCTTTTCATCCTGGAAAACTCGGACTACCTGGAGCAAGGCATCAGCAGTGGTCAAGTAACTCAGAAATTCACCTCCTATTCCTGCTTGGCTGGTCAGAGTCCTAGGTGAACCTGCAATGTCCACATAGCTTACCTCAGCGGGAATAGTCTTGTCAGGATGGTATGTGTTTTCAAGCAGCGCCAATCGCGAATCGGGCACTTTGGCCACACCCATGTTTGGTGTTAGAGAAGGAGAATAGCTGGCAACCTCCGCACTGCCTTTCGTTAGAGCGTTGAAAATCGTGGTCTTTCCGCCCTTTGGTATCCCTATGATGGCAACCTTCACATCCATATCCTATCAGAGATTGCCACAAAAGTCTTTCTTGCCTGTTTAAGCGGTCTGCACCGTGTCGTTTTCTCCGCGGCTGACTCGATGTTATGTTAGAATAGGCAGCAGATGCTCCATATTCTTCATGGTCAGGATGACTTTTCCCTTCGTGAGGCTGTGGGGAGAATCAAGGGTGGTTTGGGCGCTCCCGAAATGGTGGCAGCTAACCTCACGTCTTTGGATGGAGAGCATTTGACTTTGAAGGAACTTGAAGGCAACTGTAACGCAAGCCCCTTTTTGTCCCCCGCTCGATTAGTCATAGTCACTGGCCTGTTGGGACGTTTTGAGCCAAAGCTTGGCAGGTCACAAGGTGGAAAGCGCTCTGTCACTCAAGTCAAGGTCGAGGGGGGAGAATGGCAAGGTCTTGATTCCTATATCCAGCGGATGCCGCCAACTACGGTGCTGATTCTGATTGACGGCAAGATTAGTAGGCACAATTTTTTGTTGGTGAGACTCTCTCCACTGGCTGAAGTGCAGGCTTTTCCCTTGCTGCGAGGCAGAGACCTGAGGGCTTGGATTCAACTGCGAGCAACCAAAGACGGCGGTTCCATCACCCCTCAAGCTGTGGGTTTGCTCGCTGAGCTTATTGGGGGGGATTTGTGGGCCATGAGTAGCGAAATCAATAAACTCTTGCTCTATGCTGAGGGTCGCACCATTGATGAAGAGGACGTTAGACAGTCTGTCAGCCATGCCCAGCAAGCTGGCGTTTTTGCCTTAGTAGACGCTGTTCTCGAAGGTCGAGTTCAGACGGCCCAGAGAGCACTTCATAGGCTATCAAGGGAAGGAGCTTTGCCGACCTATGTTTTGGCTATGATTACCAGGCAGTTGCGCCTAATAGCTCAGGTGAAAGAAATGAGTCCAGGCTCATCGCGTAAGCAGATTCAGGATAGCCTGGGGTTGGCCTCCACCTACGCCATGGATAAGGTGGTCAGCCAAGCGAAGTTATATGACCTTGAGCGTATAGCGCAGACTTACCGCAGGCTTAGGGAGACCGACTTAGCTATCAAGACTGGCAAATACAATGACAGGCTAGCCGTCGAACTGTTGGTAACCGAGTTGTGCCAAGAGTAGTATACCTGGGGTCGAGGTCATGTGAGAAGGGTTGCGGAAATGGATAGCTGGGGGGTGAAGATGGTTAGCTTGTGCTGGTTATACCTCCTCGGTATTGGTGCCGCGATCCGCTCACTTGCCGAAGTCCCTGGGGCAGTAATCGAAGATGCTCACCAGTTCTCGCTTAGGCTATCTGTTTGCCGAACAGAATAGTCCCGTTGTGCAGACCGGGCCGGACAGGGTGTGAGTTGGCTTGTGGCTGGGCACGAGGGGTTTTTTCTCGTAGTCCTTGCTGCTGTGATGAGGAACGTAAGGGAAGAGCTTGTCACTTCCGTTAGAGCTTGCTCTGGGGCTAGAAAACGGCGGGCTGTTCAACTGATATCACCTCAGATTCACCTACGGAGTTGGCAAGAGGAGTCAAATGCGTGAAGTCGAGACATGTTCGAACTCCGAACCAGCTACAACGTTTGGAAGGTTGCCCTTGACTAGCCCGCGTTTGATTGACGGACAGGAAGGAAACCTTGTAAAATGGTGTGATTTATGAGCTTGGAGGCTCTAGAAGAATGAAACTAGTTGACGAAATGCTTGGGGGAGACGCCAGTTGCCTGGCACGATTGATTACCTTGGTGGAGATGGGTGGCAAAGAGGTGCCAGAGATAATGAAGCTCATTCATCCCTACACCGGGAAGGCATACCGCATAGGGGTTACCGGCCCGCCGGGAGCAGGTAAGAGCACTCTGGTTGATAAGCTCACGGCATTGTTAAGACGCCAAGGCGCCGAGGTAGGCATAATTGCCGTAGACCCTACCAGTCCATTTACCGGCGGCGCTGTACTAGGTGACAGGATCAGGATGCAACAACACTATGTCGACGAAGGAGTTTTTATCCGCAGCATGGCAACTCGTGGCAGCTTAGGAGGCTTGCCAGAGACCACTGCTGAGGTAAGCAAGCTACTCGATGCCTCAGGCAAGGAGTACATCCTAATAGAGACGGTGGGGGTAGGGCAGACTGAGATAGATGTAATCAAAAACGCAGACACGGTGATTGTCACCTTAGCCCCTGGGTTTGGAGATGCTGTTCAGACTATGAAGGCCGGGTTGTTTGAGATTGCTGACATATTCGCAGTCAATAAAGCCGATCTCCCTGGCGCTGACAACCTCATGACTGACATCCAAGCTATGCTCTTGCTTCGCAGTGGCGACGGCGTGTGGAGGACACCGATGGTAAGAACGGAGGCAGTGAGCGATGTTGGCACTGAGGAACTCTTTGAACAAATTGAGAAACATCGGAAGACCCTTACTGAGACGGGGGAACTCGAGCGGGAGCGGCACCAACAACTCTATGATGAGTTTATGGCGATAGTCCAGCGCAGGATTGCCAAGCACTTGAGGAGCTTCATTGAGCAGGATACAGAACTAAGTGGTTATATGGACAGGATACTAAACAACGAGATTGATCCTTATTCAGCGGCGGAGGAAATCCTCAGTTCACCAAGCCTTTTGACTAGCTGGTGCTTCGCATTGGCAAAAAGCAAAGAAACCTGATGGCTCAAAAGTACGATGTTGTTGTGGTGGGCAGTGGCACAGCAGGAATCTTCGCAAGTCTAGAACTTTCTCAGGCCGGTCTTGCTGTCTTACTCCTAGATAAGGGCAAAGAAATTGGCGCCCGTGTCTGTCCCGCGGAGAAAGGAACTCAACGATGTATGTCTTGCTCTCCGTGCGATCTTGTAAGCGGTTTTGGCGGAGCTGGAGCATTCAGCGATGGCAAGCTGACTTTGTCTACGGAGGTTGGCGGCTGGCTTAGAGAGCTAGTGGGCTCAGACGAAGCTAGAACGCTTGTTGACTATGTCGACTCTGTCTATCTCAGGTTTGGGGCTCCTCGTGAAGTGTACGGAACCACAGAGAGGGTAGCTGAGCTGGAGCGCCAAGCGATTCTGGCTGGGCTGAGGCTAACCCCTGTAAAGCTGCGACACCTTGGAACGGAAAACTGCCGCCAGGTGCTGGAGGCGATGCTGGAGCATATATCATCGAAAGTGGAAATAAGGTTGAGAACGGCAGCTAGACGCATAGTAGTTGATGATGGAGTGGTGAGGGCCATTGAGACCAGTGATGGTGAGAGGTTTGGCTGCAAGTATTTGGTCTTGGCTCCAGGAAGAGAAGGCTCAGAGTGGTTGGCCAGTGAGGCTGAACGGCTTAGTCTGAGCCTTAATTCAAACCCCGTTGACGTCGGTTGCAGAATTGAAGTACCAATGGCGGTTATGGAGCAGCTGACCTCAGTGCTATATGAGGCCAAACTTGAGTTCTATTCCAGAAGCTTTGATGACCGCGTTAGAACATTCTGCATGTGCCCCGGGGGCGTGGTGATAATGGAATCCACGGGGGGGGTTGACCCGGTGCTCACGGTCAATGGTGTGGGCTATGCGAAACCTAAGACAAAGAATACGAATTTCGCTGTCCTGGTGAGCACTTCTTTCACTGAGCCGTTCCACGAGCCCATTGCCTACGGAAAGTATCTGGCAAGGTTGGCCAATATCTTGGGTGATGGTGTCCTAGTGCAACGATTAGGGGACTTGATGGAAGGCCGACGTTCCACACAAGCCAGAATTCAGCATAGCATCGTGGAGCCAAGCCTGAAAGCAGCAACTCCTGGGGACTTAAGCTTTGCCCTTCCATATCGCTACCTTAAAGGAATAGTTGAGATGCTGCAGGCCATGGACAAACTTGCTCCGGGTGTGGCCTCCTCGCATACCTTGCTTTATGGAACGGAGGTCAAGTTTTACTCAAGTCAACTAAAGCTGACTCCTCGCCTGGAAACCGAGGTTACAAATATGTTTGCTGTCGGCGATGGTGCGGGAGTAAGCCGAGGCTTGGTTCAGGCTTCAGCTTCAGGCGTAGTGGCTGCTAGAGAAATACTGGAACGACTGGGCAAAAATTAGCTTTGTCTTTGGCATCGACTTAACCTCTAGCGAGACGAGACCTAGTGCTTGTCTAGGGTTGGACAATGAGCTGCAGGTTGTCTACCTTGGCTTTTTGAGGACGCACAGCGATATTATTGATGTTGCAAAGCTATATTCGCCTGAAGTCATAGCTATCGATGCTCCCCTGAGCTTGCCATTGGGGTTGTATTGCCTTGAAGAAGCTTGTCTTTGTCAATCAAGTTTAGCAAAGAAAGGCAGAGTGTGCGAAAGGGAGCTAGCACGACTGGGGATTCCTTGCTATTTCCCTACCCCGAAGTCGATTATCAAGAAGGTGGTCTACCGCGGCATTGAGCTTAAG
>CAZHQV010000037.1:0-15396 GCA_964534285.1 uncultured Dehalococcoidales bacterium | reverse complement strand
CCGTTAGCTCAGTTGGCAGAGCACCTGACTTTTAATCAGGGTGTCACAGGTTCGAACCCTGTACGGCCTACCAAAGTGCATAATAGGCAGAACTCCCACCTTTTCTTCTATGGGGCCGCCAGGTTGCAGCGGGATCGTGTACAGGATTTCTGCTTCTCGGCCTTTGACTCTCACTTCCTTTACGAAGCTGCGTACGAATGCCTTACGTTCCGTCAACGGGCTATCCGTGAGCAAGCTTCGCAGGTCGGCAACGTAGCGAGCCACTAGGCGTTTATCCGCCAGTTCTATCTTTCTGTTTGTGAGTCTGGCTTCAGTTTCCTCCTTGGAAACCCGCAGACGGTCCTGCCGTTGCCGCAGAGCCTGAATCCTGGGAGCCAGGTCGCTGAGGGTCAATTTGCCTGTCTCAAGGGCATCGTAGAGATTATCCAAGCGGCGGCCGACATCGGCAAGCTCCGCCATGATATTATCGAGCCTCTGCCGGTACTCCACCGCTGAGGTATCCATCTCGTCATTGACCAGGCGCACGAGCTCCTCGAGATTCTCCGCAGTGAGGATGTGCTCCTTGATCTTGTCTATGACCATCCCTTCGAACTTCTGAGTGTTGAGATATGGAGTATCACAAGTTCCAGACCCGTGCTTCAAAAGAGTGCCACAGACATAGTAGGAAAACTTGCCGCTCTTAGCCTCGGCGCCGATGAGAGCCTTATGACAATTACCACAGCGGGCGATGCCGCTCAAAAGATAGCGGCTGGCCGCCCTTCTGGGGTGAAGCCGGGCTGGAGCCCGCTGCTTGAGGATATTCTGCACACGGTCAAAAGTCTCTTTATCAATGATAGGCTCCCAGGCATTCTCAATTCGGATTGGCTCCGGCTTCTCCGCGGCGCCGCCATTTCTGTCCCAGACAAGCGTGCCAGTGTAGACTTCGTTGGTGGCGAGCCCGTGCAGGGTAGAGTTTCCCCACCCTTTGCGGCCAGGCCCAGCGATACCTTCGGCGCTTAACGTTTTGCCTACTTCCTTTAACCCTTTGCCCTTGGAGATCTCCTGAAAGATGCGAGCTACTACAGGCGCCTCATGGGGATCAGGTTCAAGCTTAGGGCGCTCCTTGCTCCCATCCTTCACCTTTATCCTGCGGTATCCATACGGGGTGCGGCCTGGCATATAGAAACCTCTCGAGGCACTCTCCCTCATACCTCTGAGGACCTCCTGGCCCAGGTTTGCTGAATAGAATTCATCCAGACTCTCGATCATTGCTTCAAGCAGTTTCCCCGTAGGCGTCTCGTCAAAGCGTTCGGTGATGGAAACAACCCGGACGCCATGCTTTCTCAGCAAGGTCTTGTGGACTATGGAGTCCTCACGACTCCTGGCAAAGCGGGAATACTTCCACACCAGAAGGAGCTCGAATGGCTTTATGGTGCGCCGCGCCATGGAGATCATCTCTCTGAAGGCTGGCCTGTGAGCAGTCCTGCCACTCTCCGCTTCATCGACAAATTCCCGTACTACTTCATAGCCATTCTTCTGGGCATATTCCCTCAGTGCCCTCAGTTGCGCAGCCACGGAAAGATCGGTATCCTGCTTCTCAGAGGAAACACGGGCATACAAAGCTACTTTCATCAGCCCCCCTTTGTTCAGCTAGTCAAAGATGTTCCACAAAGTCGTCCATAACAACGGGCTTAAGTCTCTCGATTTGCGGTTGGAGGAGCTCCATATCTTGACGGAGCAAGACCACCAAGACAACTCTGTCCAGGCAACCGCCACGCATTACCGGTTGCGCAATCGCGGTGAGGTCATTATCTGCGACCTCCGAGGTTACTATCCTTTCGACAAGGAAAGGCGTCTCATAGTTCCTAACCTGATCCACCAGTGAGCCTGCGACCACCGTCTGCCCTCTTCTGGGGAAGAAATGGGGTGACACGTAGAAGCTTTGCTCGTCAGATTCCCCATTCCAGCTGCATGTCCAGTAAGTAACCACAAGCTCCGGCTCAATAGCCCCTTTAGACTCGTAGAGGGCACCATAGAAGAACATCTTCCCTTGAAGCACCTCTCCTATGCGGATGAGGACCTGCGAATGGCTCTTAAGGTAAGATTGCGCCAGGGCGACCACATCACATCCTGTCTCATAAAGTTTTTCTTCAAAGTACTCGCGGGGCAGGAGAACTGCAGCGGCGAACCTGTTGGCGGCAAGATGTAAGGCTATCGTCCTCAAAGGCCTATAGCTCGGACAGACCAGGGCAAAGCGATGTTCCATAATCTCCCTTATTTCGTGAAGGATGGTGTTCTGAATGCCGCTCTGGCAATCATCCTCTTTGTAGTAAGCATTCATATTATTGTCAAAGACTTCGTTGTAGCCTCTGAGTTTCGAGGGCATATTCCATCCCTTGAGGTTGATACCGCAGGAGAAGGCGGCGGCCCTCAGGGCTTTCAGGCTTACCGGTAATCCCTTGAGATAGATATCTCTGAACTCAGCAGCCTTGTCCTCTTCGAAAGCCAGTTCGGGGGAGCCATACTTCTTGACTATCCAGGCACAGAAGAGGTCCAGACCACCAACATTTGTCATCAGCCACTCGCCTAAGGCAGAAGCTTTTTCCCAGTGGCCTTCTCATACATCTCCACGATGAATCTCTTCACCTCTGTATCAAGCTCGCCGCTGAGTCTTGTGCCCGACTTGTACCTGGGATCATTCATGACGAACTGGAAGGCCATTTCCACCTCTTCTTCTTCGCTGATCTCGCTTGGTGCCCCTTCCAAATAGCCGGCTGCCTTTAGGAGATCGCCCGCGGGAACATTATATACCGGGGCAAGCTTCTTAAGTATGTGTGCTCCTGGCGGCTTGCGTAAGTCCCTCTCAATCTGGGCAAGGTAGGAGATGGATACTCCCGCCTGCCTCTCCACCTCTCTCAGAGAGAGTCTTTGCTCCCGCCTCAGCCTCCTCAAGTATTCACCGAAGCTATCCATAGCTTTCCTCGCAACCATAGTACCACGGTTTGTAAAATTTTGCAAGCACTCTAGCTAACGATTTGCTATTTGGTATGACAAAATTGGGTTGACAAAACCACGATACACCGATAACATGATTCTGTGAACGAATCGTCCGCTAGAGTGTTCGATTTGAAAGTTAGGCTGAACGCCGAAGCGCTGCGGCTGATGCTGGTGAGGAGGAATCTATCGCAGAATGAGCTGGCGCGAAGGATGCGGATAAGCAGTGGCCATATGTCCCTGCTGATGAGGGGGATGCGCTCGCCCTCGCCAAAGGTGAGGCGAAGGCTGCTCAGGAGTCTTAGGGTAGAAAGCTTCGATGACCTGTTCACTGTTGAGTACGGGAAGACGAATGGCAAACGGGCAAACGAACCATAGAAGAACAGAGGGCTTGCGGATCCTTGCTCGAATGATAGCAGTTGCCTACCAAGAGGAGCTGTGGAAGAAAGCGGTAAATGACCGGGAAGATGGGAGAGGGCGAAATAGTATTAGCCGGAGCAGAGAGGATCGTGCTGTCGATGGAAGCACTGAGTGAAATCGCCGACTCGCCAAGGCTGGGGGAGACCTACCTTGGGCGAATGGTGATAAAGGAGACGCCGCTTTGAGCCAGAAGGGTAACGGGGGGATCAATCTCAATGATGAATTCAAAGCTTTCCTGCCGCCGCTTTCGGACGAGCAGCAGGCGGGACTGGAGCGAGATATTCTTAAGCGCGGGTGCCTATCGCCTCTGATTCTATGGAATGATACTTTGCTTGACGGGTATCACCGATACGATATTTGCCGGCGACATGGAATTCCATTCAATAGTCTAGCCCTAGATTTCGATGATAAGACGGATGCTCTGTTCTGGCTTTTTAGCCACCACCGTGATAGGCGGAATATGTCGAAGTACGAGCTAGCGAGTAGAGCTCTGGTATTTGAGACCAAGCTGGAGGAGGAGGCCAAAGAGCAGAAGCAGAAGGCAGGAGGCCTATATCATCGAGGGAAGGGGAAAGAAAAGGTTTTCTCAAATGAAGAAAACCTTTTCAAGCTTCATGTTGACGAGCAGTTGGCGGAACTGGCCGATGTAAGTACGGGTACCATATACAAAGTGAAGGTGATACAAGAAAAGGCGAGCGAGGAGCAGAAAAAGAAGCTGGCCAATGGTGAGGCCACGGTCAATCAAGTGTTCGTAGAGCTGCGGAGGGCAGAAGCCAAAGAGCAGGTGAAAGCCGCACAATGGCCAGCAGGGAAATACCGAATCATCTACGCCGACCCGCCCTGGCAATACTGTAATACTCAGCCCGATTATCACGCTGTTCAGGACGACTATTATCCCACCATACCAGTAAGCAAGATTTGCGCGCTACCTGTCCCTGAGTTGGCTTTAGACGAGGCCGTGCTCTTTTTGTGGGCTACTTCCCCAATCTTGGAGGATGCCTTCAAAGTCATAAATGACTGGGGCTTCAAGTACAAAGCATCGTTCGTCTGGGACAAGGTGAAGCACAACATGGGGCATTACAACAGCGTCCGGCACGAGTTTTTGCTAGTCGCAGTGCGCGGGAGTTGTCAGCCGGATAATCCCAAACTGTTTGACAGTGTGCAAACAGTGGAGCGCACTGACCACAGCGCTAAGCCTGAAGTCTTCCGGACCATCATTGATACGCTTTACCCTTATGGGAAGCGCATAGAGCTATTCGCCAGAACGAAAGCGGACGGCTGGGAACAATATGGAAATCAAATCTTATGAACCAGCATATCCGAATTGCAAGGACCCGCACTCCTACCAGAGTGGGCTTGAGTTTCAGGACCTTGTTGTTGACCTGTTGCGGGAAGAACTGGGCATCGTGATTACTAATTACCAGAGCCGGAGGTTTCAATTCGGCGTAGGCGAGAACAAGCAGGGTATAGAAATCAAGTTAGACCGAGACATACTGAGAACCAACAACGTGTCCATTGAGATAGCAGAAAAAGCAAGAGCCGCCAATCCAGGCTACGCGCCCAGCGGCATATACCGCAATGACAATTCCTGGCTCTATATCCAGGGCAACTGGGATATCGTATTCATCTTCGCCAAGAACATCCTGCGCCTATTGCATAGATCCGGGCGCTACAGGACAAACATACTGCCTACGCTAAAGTCCTTTCTCTTACCTGTTGATGAGGCAAGAAAGTATGCGGCCAGAGTCCTGGAGTTAAACACGGATCCCATGAAGCTTAAGCGATGGACGGGCGAGAAGCGCGAGGAGAAATCAAAGGAGGAGCCCGATGCCAATAGAAGGAGTGAGTGAGATTGTTCGCCTGCCCAGGCTGGGAAAGATCCACCTTGGCATAAAGGTTAGTAAAGGAGGAATAGGGACAGAGTATCCCAGGCCGACGGACTACTTCGTGGTCCCGCCTGAGGTAGCCGGGGTTTACGCGGAGAAGCCGGCTGAGCTCGAGATCATGTTCCCCACCGAGGATGCTGACCAGTTTGCCCAGCAGTGGCTGCGTGCCTACAGCCTGAGCCAGGGCCTTGTTTGCAAAGGAGACGGCATAGCTGCGAGGAGGAAGGTTGACACGAGAACCGGAGCGATTGCCTCGCATGAGACAAAGGAATGGGAGTGGCATGAAATAGCCTGTAACCCGCAGGAATGTCCTGAATATACAGGCAAACGCTGTCGCCGGGTTCTAAACCTCCAGTTCTTGCTTCCCAGGGTGCCGGGGCTGGGATGCTACCAGATCGATACTTCGAGCTTTTACTCCATAGTCAATATCAACAGCATGATAAAGATGCTGAAGGGCATCTTCGGCAGGTGCAGCATGATACCTCTGACGCTGGCGCTGGGCCCGATCGAAGTAAGTCCACCGGGGCTCAGTAAAAAGACGGTCTTCATTATGCACATCAAGAAAGACATTAAGCTGACGGAACTGGCCCAAATCGCCCAGCTACCTCCAGCCAGGGTTTTGCTTCCTGAGCCTGAAACAGAGCAGCCCCCGGAGGACCTCTTTCCTGGGGAGATTCTAGCAGAGCACGGTGAAGCAGCTGCTCCCAGTGAGGAGGAGATCCCCACCATTGATGAGGAGCAACTCAAGGGCTGGCAGATTGTGAAAGACACGGTAAAGGAGCTGGGGCTTACTGAAAGCCAGGTCAGCAAGTGGTTCAAGCACTATGGCATAGAAGCCTCTTTACCTGATTTTGACAGGGGCGTCCCGCCGCCACAGCTCAGCAATGCGATTTTGAGCCATTTCCAGACCAGCCTTGATGCCTATAGGGAGAGGCTGGGAAAGTCCTGACATTATTCTGCAGACCGACAAAGCGGGGACGAGGCGCGGCAGTGAAAGTCATGGTAACCCTAACCGTTGATGGAACCAGGGAGACCGTGCTCGAAGGCGGGGCCAGTGTCTTTGACGGTGATTTCTCTCCCAGCGATAGCTTGAGCAGCATTGGGTTCTGGCTGTCTGATTGGAGATACTGCCAGCCTAATGCCCGGCCTCATAAGAAGAGCCGCGTGTTTGTTCCGTGGACGAGCTGTCTCTACGTTGTAGCTAAGGAGGAGAGACGAGATATCAAGAGGATGCCATAGACTTCCGTGTTTCAAACGCCTGGCGTGACTACTACTTCGAAACCGGCTTGACTCCCTATCCCTCCCCAACCTATTACCAGCGCCAGGTAGACACGCTGGTGGAGAAGCTGGAGCAGCTCAGGCTGACCATTGCCTCTCTGAACATTCCCGTAACCCAGTTACCACGAGGGGCGCCAGACCCGAGACACAAACTCACGGAGCTTTGAATGTCCCAGCCCGTTGTCAAACAGACCGGTACAAGGCAGGAGTTCTACTGGAAAGAAGAAAGGGTTTACGTCCTGGTCAACCGGCTCCATGAGCATAGCGATGGCAGGGTGACTGCGGAGGTAGCCTTCAAAACTGATAGACCCGACATACCGACTCACATTCTTCATACCCAGCTAAACCTTCTCTCTTCTCGAAGCAAGAAAGACATGGTGAAGGAGCTTGAAGACAGGCTCCGGTTGCCAAACTGGACAAGCATCGTGGAGTACCTATGCGTTACCTCGCTGGAAAATCACCGAAAAGGCAAGCCGGCGAAGGAGATATGGCCGGTACCCCAGGGTGAAGAGCTTCCCCAGCCGCAAATGCTAGTCCGCCCTCTGCTTTACAAGGAAAAGCCAACCATACTCTTTGGCGAGGGAAGCACGGGGAAAAGCTACCTGGCGTTGACGCTGTCTATACTTACCCAGCTGCCATTCAATGACAATCCTCTCTCACTTGCACCGGAGAGGGCCAACGCACTGTATCTTGATTATGAGAGCGATGAAATGGAATTCCAAAGGAGGCTCACTTTCCTGCAGAGGGGATTTGGGCTTCCTCCCTTTCCCATCCAGTATAGAGAGTGTGAGCTTCCACTGGTTGAGGACATCGACCATCTGGAGCAAATAGTTGCCGATGGCAACATAGGGTTTGTAGTCATTGATTCACTTGGCGTTGCCTCAGGAAATGCCAGTCTGAATGACGCAGCCACTGCCACTGCCTTCTATTCTGCTCTAAGAAGACTGAAGGTCACCTCACTCATCATCACCCATACCTCAAAAGAGCTGGGTACGAAGAGGCCAACTCCTTTCGGCAGTGTGTATTTCACCAATCTTGCCAGGTCAGTCTTCGAAGCGAGCAAGCAGCAGGAGCAGGAATCGAATGAAATAGCTATAACTTTGATTCAGACCAAAAACAACCAGGGGCCTCTGCTCTCCCAGCAAGGCTTCAGAATAGTGTTTGAGGCAGACAGGACACTGGTCAACAGGATTGAGGTTGAGACAATTCCTGAATTCCTGGAAAAGCTCAGCCTGAAGGCGAGGATAACCCACTTGCTCAAGGAGGAAGGCAAGGTCCCCACAAAGGACATAGCTGACCAGTTGGGTGCCTCCGAGGAAACTGTTAGAAGGGTGCTGAACCGGTACAAACACCTCTTCATCAAACTGGGCAAGGAATGGGGCCTTAAATATGAGACATAGTGTTCTTTTATTAATATCAAAAAAACCGGGACACCGGGACACCCCCTTAATAAGGGGGGGTGTCCTGTCCCGTTGTCCCGCGACAGTCCCGAGACAAGCGGGACAGTTTGTCCCGAATAGCTTTGAGGGGGGCTTAGCTTGGAGCAGAAAGTGTCCCAAAAAGCTTTAGTGAAGTCTGCTCTTGCTAATAACATCTACGACCTGCTGATGAAGTGGGGAGGACTTCAAGTTAGGGACATAGCATATATGGTCAGGATGTCGGAGAAAGAAGTGCAAGCTGCCTGTGAGGCACTCTGGGAGAGCGGATTGGCATACCGACTTGAGGGTGAATTCGGTGACTATCAGTGGGTTGCCGTGGACATATATAGCAAACCTAAGAAGGAAAGGCCTAGCAATAGATGAGCATGCTGAAGGAAAAAAGACAACGTCTATATGAGGCCTACATCAATTTCGAGGGGTTTGAAGAGGCTGAGAAGCTATTCAATGGCTGCGCTTACGAAGGCTTCTTGGCTCCGCCTCGAGGCTACCTCGACTGCGATTTATGCCCGGTCAAGGAAGAATGCCTCAGGTTCTGGAATCAGTACGTGGTTGTGGAGCCCAGGAGACCCAAAGAGAAGGAAAAATACCTGAACGCGGTTACGAAGAAGGTGAGGGCGCTCAGACGGAGAAAACATGAGACAAGGCCCACTTTCAAGGCTCTCGCAAAGGTGGCTTAAGGCTCTTGAAGAGGAGATGGCAAGCTGGCTTCGGGACATTCCTGAAGATACCTTTGATCCTGCCGCCTTTATGGCATTCGCCAGGTCCTTTGGGGTAGATCCCTCAAAGCTTGCCGGCATGGCAACAGGAGCAACTGCGCTTGATCCTTACAGAACACTTGGGCTACAGAAATCTGCCTCCGACGAGGAAATCAAGAAACGCTACCATGAGATGCTGCGTCACCTGCATCCGGATACTGCCGGAATAAAGGGAACAGAAGCCTTGCTCCAGGTGGTGATAGCAGCTTACGAGATGATCAAACGTGAAAAAGGGTGGAAATAGCGCTCGAATCGCTGAACGAGCTCAATACAAATGGCACCATTCGGGTTTGACAGCGCAGGGCACAGCGTGGCACAATTGAAATGGTTCCAAATGGGTAAGAAAACGGCCAGGCCGAGGCTTGACTTGTGGGAGCTTGCCACGCTGCGGCGATTGCTTGATGAAGAGTACCGCAGCAGAAGAGCCGAGGTTGAGCGGGATGAGCAAGGAACAACCGGCATAGATCTAATAGAACAAAGGGAGCGCCTGCGTCGGCTGGGCAGGCTACGACGGCGCCTGGGCAAGCTTGTGAGATCGCTGAAGGAGGGGTGATGAACCTAACAGAGAGGGACAAAGAGGCGTTAAGGAGAGCATTTGAATTTGAAAACAGCGTTGCCCCGGATAGATGGAAATGGGGCTGGACCTGGGACATGGTCAAGGTATGGCCGGCGACACTCAACAGGCTTATCCAGATGGGGTTTCTTGAAGTCCTTATGCACACCAATAGCTACCGCGGCATGAAGCTTACTGATGAAGGTCGTGCCGTAGCGGAAAACTTGATCAAGCCGCCTGCGTGTGCTTGCAGGCAGCAAGAAAGGGTAATCCTTTCTCCGGACATGTTTGACGATATCGTTGGCCACGAGGAGATAAAGGAGCTGATCAAGGCAAGCCTTGTGGCTTCGAGGCCGGTCCATATTCTTCTTGTCGGGCCGCCGGCGCTGGCGAAGTCCCTTTTCCTCTGGGACATCGAGCGCTCCTATGGCGAGAAAGCGCTGTGGCTTGTTGGCTCAGCCACATCCAAGGCTGGACTCTGGGACCTGGTTGCTGAGAAAGAGCCTGAAGTAATACTGATTGACGAGCTGGACAAAATGTCCGCCGTGGATATCGCCGGGCTTCTCTCCCTAATGGAAGGTGGAAAGCTGAGCAGGGCGAAGGTGGGTAGAAGGCTGGAAAGTGAAGTAGAGCCCAAAGTTATCGCCGCGGCCAATAGCACACTCAGGCTTTCACCGGAGCTCCTCTCCCGGTTTGCGGTAAGAAAGGTCCATCCCTACTCGCAGGAGGACTTCAGGCAGGTGGTCACGGGAGTTCTTGTACGCCGTGAAGGGCTCGAGCCGGAGGCGGCCGAAGAAATAGCCAACGGGCTGGATGGGAAAACCCAGGATGTCAGGGACGCGGTGAGGGTGGCCCGGCTGTCTCCCCAGCTTGGTACGGAAAGGGCAGCACAACTGCTGGTAGGAGTGTGAAGAGGGGTCACCCCCTCTCCCTTGTGTCAGCTCGCAAACGAGCCTTTCAAAGCGACAGTTCCGTAGCTCATTTCCAGCGAGATCCTGCAGCTATTCCCCCAGATTTCACCAGTTTTTCATGGTCTTTCCAATCGTAGCTGGTTTTGGATTGACAACCGTTGAGCTTCAGCTATCATAGTCACGAGGGGGAAGCATGTCTGAAGAAGACCTAGAGGTACAAGACCAGGAAACAGAAGTCAGGGCCATCCTGGAGGGCCAAGGCGACGAGAGCGACAAGATCCGGGAGCTCCACGAGCTGGGCTATACCAACGCACAGCTGTACAAGGAGTTCGGTTTCTCCAGAAGCCTGGTCTACCAGGTATGCCCGGTGAAGCCCGAGAGAAAAGCGCCGAAGGAGGAGAAGCACGAGGGAAACGACCTGCGCCTTCCCATGACGTTGAAGACGGGGCAAGGAAGGGAGAGCCTCACTCCCGAGGGGATACTGCAGTCCTACCTGGTCGAGGACGGGAACGCCGGGCAGCAGCTGCTCAAGGGATTCATGCTGTACCGGGCTGCCCAGCTTGCCGTGATGAACGACGTGGAGATACTGAAGGGGCAGGCCGAGGCACAGGCCACGATGATAAGGCCGATACTGGAGCTCATGTCGGAGACGAGGAAGGAGCAGGACGCCGCTGCCGAAAGGGCGAAAGGGTCCAGCAGTGAAATCGCCGCTGAAGCAGCCCGCCAGACAGCCCTTGAGATGGCCAACTTCATCGAGCAGAGGATGCCAAAGGGCCCACCGGCAAAGAACACAAACGAGATGCTCACCAAGCGCATAGACAAGATGTGGGACATGATGGAGCACATGATGGAGCAGAGGATGATGCCGGGACACCAGGAGGGCAAAGTGCCTGAAGGATGGGAATCTGAGACAAGAAGGAGGACCGAGGAATGATCAATCCGGCCATGTTTGGACTCAGCGCCCAGCAGATGGAGGCGGGAAAGGAGGTGGGCAAGCACCTGAAGATGGAGGTCACCAAGTACCACAAGGAAGGCCGACTGGAAATAAGATACATACTGCTTGAGCCCGGCGAGGGCTTCGACGTCGGGCAGGCGATAGACCAGCTGGCAGACCAGCTCGTCTGGGGGCACTACACCTTCTTTGACATGAAGGGCAAAGTCATCGATGTGGACTGACCATTTTGGCTCTCTCCTCATGTTACTTACCATGGCGGCTCTGCTGCGCTCTTCCTTTGAGCTTCGACGGCCTCCATCGGCACCAGCGGTTGCCGCACTTCCTTCCGTTTCACCTGAGGCTGAGGAGGAACGAGCGGTGAAAAGAGAGAAGTGGTCACGCAAGGCAGTCGAGGGCTACGCCAGGGCCCAGGAGAAGAAGTGGGGAAAATGGGATGACGTGATGTTCAAAGCTAAATTGGCTTGACAAATTACAGGGCGGGTTTACAATGAAACCGTAAGCCTGTGAGCTTACCGGTGGAAGCCGGCTCACAGGCTTTTCAGCTTTCACCGGTAGAGCTCGAAGGCGAATAAAAGGGGAGTAGCAACCTTTGGCCGAAAGGTTGAGGGCTACTCCCCTTTCCTTTTGGTCTGGGTTGCAACGCCCCAAAGCCGCGCTGCCACGCGGCGAAAGTAACAAGAGGAGGTGTTCATATGGCGTACGCAACCTACGATGAGCTGGTGAAGGGGGTCAAGAGGGACTATCCCGAAAAGACCACGTCCGACAGGCTCAGGAGAGGCCTGGACCGCGTTGCTCCTCCGGGGAAGGAAGCCAACCCCGACATCTGCGACCTCTACGAGGAGCGGACGGACGACGGCGCCGCTACCCGGCTCGTAGAGCACTGGGGCGCCTCGAGGCTGTTCCGGTCAAGGTAGTAGCTCTCCGTGCTTGACCGCATCTTCTCGTGGGGCATAGTCATCGTTTGCTTTGCCGTAGTGGCGGCTGCGGCGGTGCTGGTGGTGAAGGCTCTGCTCGACCCGCCGTGGCCTACCCCGGAGCAGGAGAAGGAGATGGAAGAGAGGTACGGGCGCTGGGCTGTAGAGACAGCCCTGGCGGTTGTCCCCCGCGGAGACATAGAGAAGCTGGAGAGGGAGGCAAAGAGGCTCTATGATTCGAGGCTGGTGAGAGGATTCTAAAGAAAGGAGGTCGCATATGCGGACATTGCAAGGAATAAAGGGACCCACAGTGGGTTTCCAGCCGGGCCAGGTAAGCGGGCCCGGCACGTACGTTCCCTATCAGAGCGACCAGAACGACTGGACGGCCATGTTCGGCATGATGATGCCCATGATCATGATGATCATGTTCATGGCTATCTTGATGCCCATGATGAAGGGAATGGCCAAGGACGCATCAAAATAGACAAAGGAGGCGAAGAGAGATGCAGACACTACAGTTTGGCGGAAATCCTATGGCACCCCAGCAATACGGCGGGGTGACAGGCGGTTACTCTCCCTATCAGACAGACTGGACATCGATGTTCAGCGCCATGATGCCCATGATCATGATGATCATGATGATGGCTATCCTGATGCCCATGTTTAAGGGGTTCGCCAAGGAATAACGGATAAGAAAGGAGGTCGACATGGACCAAAAGAAGGGTTTTATCCCTCAGCAGTCCCCCGCGTCTCTTGCCAAACCTCCGGCGGGATGGGTGCCGCCGCTTTTGGGCTGGACTGTTCCCCTGGGAGTGTATGACACGTCTACTGGGCAGTGGGTTGGATTGCCATTGCAGGCCCTGGTCGAGGCCTTGCTTGCCGCCGAGGCCTTGCATACACAGGACAGGATCGATGAGAGGAACAAGGTGGAGTGCGAGGTTGCTTCAGGCGTCGCCGTGGATACGGTGAAGACGAAGGAGTACGAGATTCCCTCTGGCGAGGTGTGGCACATAAACCGGTTCAACCTGGTAACGCCAGCTGAAGTAGCCGGCAATATCAGAATCTCCAAGTTCCCCAAGGTCGACAGCGAAGACAAGAAATACCTGGGCACTGACCAGCCAGCATCGACCGACTCCAACTACGACCTCGGCGCTGCGGGACAGCTGGGCGCCGACTTGAGGCTCGTTGGCGGCGACAAGATAACGGTTGTGGCCAAGGTTACCGCTGCCGGTGGAACATCGGCTGCCAGAACAGTCACCTTGAATATCTTCGGCCGCAAGGCAAGGAGGCTGGGGTAACATGGCATTCGTTGGATACGAGGAGCTTCAGGGGCTCGTCAGACAGTTTGTCTCGGCAGCCAAGCGCTTTGCCTTCACCTACGTAAACCAGCAAGCAGCGGGATCTCAGGCTGCTGAAGCTTTCTTCATTGCTCCTGTGGCCTGCAAGGTGGTACGAGCGCTGGAGTCACATAAGACAGCGGAGGCAACGGCAGGATCTTTGAGCATAGATATCGTCAAGGATGCATCCGGGGATGCTCCTGGGACAAGCACGACTTCGGTACTCGCTGGCACTTTCGATGGCAAAGGCGCTGCCAATACACCCCAAACAAAGGATGGCGCCTCAGGGAACCAGCTTGCCGCCGGGGACAGGCTGACCTACAAGCCTTCAGCTGCGGGAACTGAGCTGGTCGGTGTGATAATCACGGTTGAGCTGGAGTATGTCTAACCTGGAGGTAAGCCTTGCTCCCAGTAATTCCTCCGGGTTATCAAGCTCGCCTGGCTGGTATAGCCTCGAGCCTTGATGAGTTGAACGGCCTTGTCCCGCTTGAGGCAGGGCTTCCTGAGCCGAGCAGGGTTCTCATGAGGGTAGACATCTCCCCTGGCGAAGATGTCTTCTCCATCGCTGAGAGCATCAACGGCCAGCTCCTGGCAAGGGGTGTTCCGGCCTGGCCCGAATATCCGGGAAGGGTTGCCTTTGCCGAAGGAAGCTCGGTCTACCTTGCCTGGGTGAAAGGCTTTGCCTGGATGCCGCTGATTATCGGGCTTCTCATTGGGCTTCCCCTTCTCCTTCCCATAATCCTATGGTTTGTCTCCCCGGGATTCAGGGAAACCGTGCAGGTGATGCTCGGCTTTCTCATCATGATGGTCATGATGAGCTTCATGATGAAGATGACCAGAGGAATAGCTACGCCATCCAAACCAAGGGAGGAGCTGCCATCGTTTGCCGAGAGAATGGAGGCGAGGTTAGCTGGAATAGGAGAAAGCGTAGGAAAGCTGGAAGCGAGTGTAGCCGGACTGGAGGGTGTGCTGACTCGAACCGGCAGCCTGGTGAAAGAGGCTCCGGGGGTGGTCGCGTCAGCTGCCGAAAAGGAGAAGCTCTCACGGCAGGCAGCCGGGATCCGGCGCAGCATCGATAAAAAGCTCTCTGAGTATGAATCCACCCTGACGCCGCAGCAGAAAGCGAAACTGGAGGAAGAGAGAAGGCTTATCACTGAACTGGAGGAGCTATGGAAGTGATGCAGCAGTATGTGATGCACTATCCAGCGCAAGCCTACTATCCGCAGGTATGGCAATCAGTGCTTGGCTGGATCCTTGTCATCATCGTGATCCTGTCCTTGATGAGCGAGCTTTTCCGTGGGTTCAAAGGGGCTATTCTTGGATAGGCAGATAAATTATGGGTGAAGGAAAAAGTGAGCGATTTAGTAAAGATAGCGGCGATACTCTGCTTAACAGCCTTGGGCATAACAGCAGCATTTGCCTTTCCTGAGACAGCGTCCAAAGTAACCTTCGGGTCAATTATAGCGGTCATAGCCGCCGTCGTGGGTGTACCTGGGGTGGTGGCATGGCTAAGGAGTAGACGATGAGCTGGATGGCAAAACCATTTCCACTGATTCCCGGCTATGACAGCCTGGGAAACGCGACCGCAGCCAAGTGGTGGCTGGGTCAAACGCTGGACAATTGGCTGGATAGAGCTCCCCCCGTTCCCCAACTCGCCGCCGAGCTTGAGACCAGGGAAGATGTGTGCAAGTTCATCATTGAGAGATTCGAGTACCCCATGGTCCGTGGAATCCCTAACGACAAGCATGTCAACAACTGGTTCTCGGGAATGGAGTGCTATCAAATCACCCTGGACTACTGGCAAAAGGCCTCTGAGACGCTTAGGACCCTTCTTCTGAGCAAGCACAAGGAGGGCATTGCAGGACTGGGCACCGGAGATTGCGAAGATACCTCCATGGCGTTCACTGCTTTGTTCCTGGAGAAGGGCTGGAAGGCTATGGAATGTATTGGCATGGTGTACCAGGACGGCCAGCTC
>CAZHQV010000036.1:0-15501 GCA_964534285.1 uncultured Dehalococcoidales bacterium | reverse complement strand
CCAACTATATTCTGACTCAAATGGCACAGCAAGGACTGAATTTTCCCTCGGCTTTGGGACAAGCCCAAGAACTGGGCTATGCTGAACCCGATCCAGTCAATGACGTGGAAGGTGTAGACGCGGCTTACAAGCTGGCGATCCTATCGAGCTTGGCTTTCCATGCTCAGTTTGATCCTCAAGACATAGTTTGCCAGGGAATATCGAATCTCGCTGCCCAAGATTTCCGTTATGCTAGGGAATTTGGCTATACCATAAAGCTGCTGGCTATCGCTAAGCGGGATAACGATACTGTTGAGATGAGGGTTCACCCTGTGTTTCTCCCTGAGAATTCCCAATTGGCTAAGGTGGATGGCGTCTACAACGCCATCCAGGTAGAAGGCGACTTGGCTGGTAAGCTAGTTTTCTATGGAGAGGGGGCAGGAGCACTGCGAGCATCCAGCGCTATCATAGCTGACGTGCTTAGCATATCCAGGAACATTTGTCGTGGAGCGAGCAATGTCCTCGAGGTGCAATTGAACCAGAAGCTGGCAGTGAAGCCCATGTCTGAGATAGAGACGCGCTATTATTTCAGGTTGAATGTGGGTGACCGCCCTGGTGTTTTGGCTCAAATCTCCAAAGTCTTGGGGGATAATTCCGTCAGTATTTCTTCTGTGATTCAGAAGGAGAGCGACCCTGTGGCTCAAACTGCTGAGCTTGTTATCATGACCCACTCAGCGAAGGAAGAGGCCGTGCAAAAGGCTATTGGGGAAGTAAGGCAGCTGGCGGTAGTAAACGAGGTGAGCAGCTTTGTTAGGGTTGAGGGATGAAGCAAGGTGTTCTGAATAGATATCGTGATCTTCTACCGGTCAACTCTGCTACACCCATGATTACACTTGGGGAGGGGGATACCCCTTTGATAAGGTCTCAAGTATTGGAGAAGGAGCTTGGCTGTGGAGAGCTCTACTTTAAGCTCGAAGGTTGTAATCCCACTGGTTCCTTCAAAGATCGTGGGATGGTAGTAGCAGTGGCCAAAGCGGTGGAGGGTGGTAGGTCTAGCATTATTTGTGCCTCGACCGGGAATACCAGCGCGTCAGCGGCTGCCTATGGGACTCGCTTCGGACTCAAGACCATTGTCATTGTCCCCAAAGGAAAAATAGCTATGGGGAAGCTTGCTCAAGCCATAGTGTATGGTGCCCAGATCATAGCCTTACGGGGCAATTTTGACCAAGCGCTGCAGATGGTTCGTACTCTGGCTCAGAAGTATCCAGTTGCCCTAGTTAACTCGATCAACCCGAATCGCATTGAGGGTCAGAAGACGGCGGCTTTTGAAATAGTAGATGAACTGGGCGATGCCCCTGATTACCTCTTCATACCCGTTGGTAACGCCGGCAACATCACGGCCTATTGGAGGGGATTCCTTGAGTATCGGAGAATTGGCAAGGCAAGCCGTACCCCGAAGATGATGGGCTTTCAGGCTGCAGGTGCAGCGCCCATAGTACGAGGTCAACCTGTCAACCGACCAAAGACTATTGCTACAGCTATCCGCATTGGCAATCCTGCTAGCTGGCAGAAGGCAGTAGCAGCCCGGGATGAATCGGGTGGCACCATCGATTCTGTCACCGATGATGAAATTATGGAAGCTTATAGATTGGCGGCAACCAGGGAGGGTGTCTTTGGCGAGCCAGCTTCCGCAGCCTCCTTAGCTGGGCTTATTAAGCTGGCAAAAGGGCAAGACTTCTCCGGCAAGAGAGTGGTCTGCATCGTTACTGGAACAGGGCTGAAAGACCCAGGCATACCCGCTAGATACGCTCAACCGATGCTTGAGCTTCCTGTTGACCTTCATGCAATTGAGGATGTTCTTGAATTCACTACTTAGGGCTCAATCTGGAGGAGTCTCGGTCGATTCTAGCAAAGGTGGTGCGTCTAGCAATTGGCTTTCATCACTTGAATTCTCGGCGAAGGGGTGTCGCGATAAGGAGGTTAGGAATGTCGAAGGTTGTTACAGAGCACGTTGGGGCATTTAGCCAACATTATCCTAAGGTAGCAGCTATTGTCACTGCTGCGAGCGGTGGCAGAGCCAACGCTATGACTGCTGCCTGGCACAGCTCCATCTCCCTTAATCCGCCTCTCTATGGCGTTTCTATTTCGCCCAAGAGGTATACTTATGAGCTTATCGCTGAGAGCAAGGAGTTCGGCATTAACTTCATAGCTTTTGAAAAAGCCGCCCTCGCTGCCAGGATTGGTGGTACTGCAGGGCGGGAAATGGACAAATTTGAACGGCTCAATATTGAGAAAGAGAAGCCCTTAATCGTGCAAGCACCTGTATTGAAGGATGCTTACGCTGCTTATGAATGTAAGCTTGTGGATAGCAACGCTTATGGTGACCACATCTGGATTGTTGGCGAGATTGTAGCTGTGCACTTTCTGGAGGAAGTCTTCACCTCAGAGCGAGTCGTGGACTTGGACAAGGTGAAACCTCTCCTTTACCTTGGGTCGGAGTTCTATGCTACGTCTGATGAAGGCAGCGTGAGCTTCATAAAGCGGGGGATTTAGATGGTAGATCAGGCGAAAATCAAATCGGCAATGGCTTGCATTATCGATGCTATTGGTGATGGCTTCTCCGGGGAGTGCCTAGAGCATACTCCGTGCCGGGTGGCTGAAATGTATGCTGAGCTTTTTTCCGGCTTAGATGCTGACCCAAAAGAGGAATTGGCAGTAGGCTTTGATGAAGGGCATCGAGAGATGGTGATTCTGAAAGACATTCCCTTTTACTCCATGTGTGAGCACCATCTTCTCCCCTTCTATGGAGTAGCTCACATAGGTTATATCCCCGGCGCAAGTGGTCAGGTGGTGGGGGTAAGTAAGCTGGCCAGGGTGGTGGAGATATTTGCCAGGCGTCCCCAGATTCAAGAGAGGATGACGAAGCAAATTGCCGACGTCATCTTTGAAGCTCTCAGCCCCGATGGTGTGGCTGTGATCCTCCGAGCGGAGCATCTATGCATGATTATGCGGGGGATTGAAAAGCCGGGAGCAAGCGTAATAACCTCGGCGGTAAGGGGAACCTTTCGCAGCAAGGTTGCTACTCGCTCTGAATTCCTATCTCTGATTCAAGGGGTTTGAGCTATTCGTGTCGCAGAGCCTCAATAGGGTTGAGCCTTGCCGCCCTGACCGCGGGATAAAGGCCAGAGGCAAGCCCAACGAAGACGGATACCCCCAGTGCCAGGGCAACAACATCACCCGGAATCATAGCTGGGAAAGGGAAGCCGAGACTTGCCGATACGATAGATGCAACCTTTACTACTAGCCATCCCAGAGCTACTCCTATAGCACCTCCGCAGAGGCTAAGGGTTGCAGATTCGGTCAGGAACTGAGTCAGGATGTCGCGACGCTTGGCTCCAACAGCCTTTCTGAGACCAATTTCTCTGGTGCGCTCAGTTACTGAAACCAGCATGATGTTCATGATGCCGATTCCGCCCACAAGCAGGGAGATGCCAGCTATGGCCGCAAGGACAAGCTGGATTATTCCATACATTTGATCGGCAATGCGCGATACAGCATCCATGCTCATAACGGTGAAATCATCGTCCTCCCCTTCTCTAATGTGATGCCGCTGCCTCAAGATGTCGGTTATTTCTGCCTTAGCGGAATCTATTGCCTCTTCACTCTTGGCTTGGACGCTGATAGCCTGAATAGTATGCCCGATGCTACTTGTACGCTGAACAGTCAAGGTCGATTGCACTGTGGACAGAGGAGCATACGCCATCAAGTCCTCAAGCCCAAAGGTGCCGCCTTTGCTTTCCAACACGCCAATGACCCTGAATTGGCGTCCGTCGATCCTCACGGTCTGATTGACAGGACTCCGCAGACCAAATAACTCCTGGGCCAACTGACTTCCCAAGACAACTACCCTTGACCTTCCCGTATAGTCTGGTCTGGTGATGAAGCTCCCTTCGGCTAGGGCAAGATTGTTCACGTACTGATATTCCGGGGTTACCCCGGCAATTCTGGCGCCTAGGTTTTCGCCCCCAGCGGCTATTTGCCCGGAGGTCTCTACTACGGGTGCTACCATGGCTACGGATGGAGCATTGCGAGAATCAGCAATTGCCTCAGCGTCCTCAAGGGTCAGTGTTTGGGCAGTGCCCAGGGGGCCGCCCATGCCAAACATGGTTGAGGAAGCACCAGGCACAACATATATGAGGTTAGCTCCCAGCGATTGGAAGGACTCCCTCACCATGGTCTGCTCTGCCCTACCCAAAGATACCACTGAGATGACCGCGGCTACGCCAATTAGAATGCCCAGCATGGTCAAGCTCGACCTTAGCTTATTGCTTGACACAGCATGCAAGGCAGTGACGAAGCAATCCCATAGTTTCATCCCTATGCCTCGATTTGACCGTCACGCAATCGGATAGTGCGTTGGGTATAGGCTGCAATATCTGCTTCGTGCGTAACTAGAACAATAGTCATTCCTTGCTGGTTCAGTTGATCAAAGAGGAGCATAATCTCCTTGCTCGTCTGGGTATCAAGATTACCTGTGGGTTCATCGGCTAGGATAAGAGAGGGATTATTTATCAAGGCTCGGGCTATGGCTACTCTCTGCTGTTCGCCACCGGCTAGCTCGCTAGGTCTATGTTTTGCTCGGTGTGCTAGGCCAACGGATTCTAGGACTTGTGAAGCTCGCTCTCGCCGATTGCCAGCACCAACATAAGTAAGTGGTAATTCGACGTTGGCTACAGCTGTAGTCCTGGGGAGCAGGTTAAAGCTTTGGAAGATGAATCCTATCTTCTTACTTCTTATCTCGGCTAGCTCATTATCGTTGAGCCTATTCACTTCGATTCCCTCCAGGCGGTATTGGCCGGAAGTAGGTTTGTCAAGGCAGCCAATGATATTCATCAGGGTCGATTTGCCCGAGCCCGATGGACCTATAATGGATACCATTTCCCCTTTGTCAATGCGTAAGCTTATCCCTCTGAGAGCGGCAAGTTGCGTCCGCCCCATCTTATAGACCTTGGTTATATTATCAAGCTCGATCATTTGTTAACCCCAAGATGTGAAAGGGGATTGAGATACGGGGGGCAGCACAACCTTCTCTCCCTCCTCCAATCCGGACAGAACCTCGGTGTCTATTCCGTCACTTATGCCCAAACTGATTTCTCTTTGCTCAGTTTCGCTATCTGTGATGACTTCCACCCAGGGATTATCCCAGCTTCCACGGATGGCCCGATTCGGAACTAGCAATGCATTATCCCTGCGGTCAACAATAATCTCGGCTGTGGCGCTCATGCCATCTCTGAGCTCCTTGTCAGGATTCTCTAGAGTTATGGTGGTCTTGTAAAATACCACCCCTGCCTCCACTGTGCCGGCATTGGAAACAAAGCTCACGTTGCCCCTTAATTCCTTGTCGGGCAAGGCATCCAAGATGATATTTGCCTCCTGCCCCAGCTTAACCTTGGAGACATCTATTTCATCAATGACACCGTTCATCACTGTCTCGCTGGGGTCAATCAGGATTATGGCGGGGTCAGCATACGTCATGGTCGAGAGTTGTTGCCCCTCATTTATCGTGATGTCGGCCACAACACCGTCAAAAAGGGCTGTTATTGTCGCTTTGCCCAAGTCTGCCTTGGCCACATCCAAGGCTGCTTCAGCTTGATCTAGCTGTAGCTCTGCCAGTTTGACTGAAAGAGGCAATGCCCATACTCTGGATTGTGATTTCCTCTCCGCCTCGTCTAGGTTCTCCTTGACCATGTCCAGCAAGGCTTGTGCCTCCTCGTTTTTTCCTTCGCTCAGAAGCGTTTGCGCCTGTTCAAGGTTATCTTGAGCTTCCTGAAGGGCAAGCCATACCCCGGGTTGGTCGCTCGAATAACGGTAAGTATAATGGGGAAAGATTGTCTCCATCAGCGCGAGTTCAGCCATTTCATATTCTGCCTGTCTCATTCTCACATTCGCCTCAAGAGAGGGAGCATCGAGTCTGGCTAATATTTTGCCTTCGCTCACCTCCTCTCCTTCATCCACCCTGATTTCTTCGACTACGCCGGTGGTGCCGAATGATAGGTTTGCCTTATGAGGCATTTCCAAATTGCCGCTCGCATCGACGCTTACTATCAAATCGCCCCGGATGACGTCTGCCACGGCCTGCGTATCGTTTCCTCCGCCAGCGCAACTGGTGAAGAATGAGCTAAGTAGGCATATTGCTGTCATTAAGGCTAACCATTCTTTCTTCATTTTCAATCAGCCTCCATCTTAGAAAAGAAATAAGCGCCCAAGCTTGCCAGGACTATTGATAGGGCGAGTAGAACAGTGAAATCAAGCCAGAGGGGAAAGGCAGCGGCGCCGACGAGACTGCCTCGTAGTCCATCCACCCCATAGGTAAGCGGGTCAACGTACATTATGTACCTAATTCCCGCTGGCATAGAGTCCAAAGGGAACAAGGCACCTGAGAGGAAGAATATGGGAAACACTACCAAGGGCATTATGGCCATAAAGGCCTCGGTACTGCCTAGCCTAGTTGCAAGAATCAAGCCAAAGCCGGTAAAGGTAGCACAGGTGAGAATCATGAAGACAATCGACAGAAAAAAACCGGAGATGCTCGATATTGTGACTCCCATGGCTATGGCTATTGCCATGATAATAAGAGCCTGAATTATGGCTGTGGTCATGCCTCCAAGGCTCCTGCCCAGTATGATAGAAAACCGGTTGACTGGTGCTACCAATACCTCCTTGAGAAAGCCAAACTCTTTGTCCCAGACAACAGATACCCCCGACATGGTGGCGGTAAATAGCAAAGTCATGCCTACTATCCCTGGAGCTAGAAAATCGAGGTAATTCATTCCCGCTGGGATTCCCTCAATCCCTACGGCAGATATGGAACTCAGCGGCAATCCTAGAAAAGCAAGAAAAAGGAAGGGCATTAATATTGAGCTGACAAGCCGACCCTTTACCCTCAAGAACCTCTTCATCTCCCTCAGCCACATGGTGTAGATTGGCAGTGGGTCTATCAACTTCGTGGCTTCTATTCTTTGCATCCTACTTTCTTCCCCTTCTTCTCATCATCACTCCTTTCCAGAGTTCCATTAGATTTCCTTCCTCTTCTCTTATATCTCTCCCGGTGTAATATAGGAAGGCATCCTCTAAGCTTGGCTGGCGCAAATCAATAGATGAGATGGCAAACCCATTCTCATCGGCGAAGTGAATGAGCTCAGGTATCCTTTCATCTCCGCCATCGATGTTCAATTCCAGCGTGCCAGCATGGGCTTCTACCTTTCTCACCCAACTCAACTCCCTTAAGGAATCTACAACAACATCATCGCCATTTGCTATTCGTAACGAAATCAAATTAACGCCCACTGCCTCCTTCAGCTTGTTGGGTTTGTCTACCGCCATTATCTTGCCGTGGTCCATAATAGCTACTCGATTGCATAGGTAATCTGCCTCCTCTATATAATGTGTGGTGAGGATCATGGTTGTGCCTTCGCGATAGTTCAGCATTTGGATGTAGTCCCATAAACCTCTTCTCGTCTGTATATCCAAGCCCAGTGTTGGCTCATCCAGAAACAGAACCCTGGGGTGGTTTATGAATCCTCGAGCAACTTCAAACTTGCGCTGCGTGCCGCCGGACAGATTACTGATCACTGTGTTCTCCTTGCCTTTCAAGTCGAGCAAGCTAAGGACTTCATCCGTCCTTTCCTCTCTTGTCTTCTTGTCCATATGGTACATTTGGGCATGAAACTTCAAGTTTTCCCTCCCGGTGAGGAACTTATCAATGCAGGAATCTTGAAACACAATGCCGATGCATTCCCTCACCTCATTTCTCTGGCGCGCAACATCATAGCCGCATACCTTAGCCGAGCCTGAGCTAGGACCCAATATCGTGCATAGCATTCTTATGGTGGTCGTTTTCCCGGCACCGTTGGGGCCAAGGAAGCCAAAGAGCTCTCCCTCCTTCACGCTTAGGTCGATATGGTCTACAGCTACAAGACCATCGAATTCTCTTGTAAGGTTCTGGGTCTCTATTACATCATTCATGTTCTTCTTTCTCTAACACTCCCCCAGCATAATGCAAAAACACATCTTCCAAGCTTGGCTTGCGTTGGCTAATTGAGGAGATGATAAAACCATGGCTTTTGGCTAGTCTAACCACTTCTGGTATCCTTGTCCCTTTGCTCCCTATGCTTAGTTCCAGCCAACCATCATGCTGGCTGATGTTCTTGATCCAACTCACCTCGCTCAACAAGTCTGCCATTTCACTTGGCGAGCCTTGGGAAAGCCGAATGGAGAGCGAACTGTCACCGATGGAATCTTTCAATCCTTCGGGGGTATCAATCAGCGCTATCTTCCCTTGATTCATAATAGCTATCCTATCACAGAGATAATCAGCCTCTTCCACGTAGTGCGTGTTTAGCAGGATAGAACTGCCGAATTCTCTATTCAGTTTCTTAGCATAATCCCAGAGCAGTCTCCTTGTCTGTACATCCAAGCCTAAGGTGGGTTCGTCTAGAAATAAGACCCTGGGACGATTCAGCATTCCCCTGGCTATCTCCAGCCTGCGCTGCATGCCGCCGGAGTATTGTTTCACCAACGTATTCTGTTTATTCTTCAACCCTACCAAGCCCAGGGCTTCGGACGCTCTGTCCTCCCTGGTTTCCCTATCCAAATGATACATTCGTGCATGAAAGTCCAAGTTTTCCTTGCCTGTCAAATCGATATCTAAGCTTAGTTCCTGAAACACTACACCTATGGATTCTCTGACCTTGCCCCTTTGTTTAACGATATCGTACCCACACACGGCGGCGGTGCCGGACGTAGGGTTTAGCGCGGTTGCCAACGTCATCATGGTGGTCGTTTTGCCGGCTCCATTGGGACCAAGAAAGCCAAATATCTCCCCCTCTGCCACTTCAAATGATACGTGATCAACCGCAACAAGATGACCAAAGGCTTTTGTCAGACTATCAACCTTGATTGCCTTCATCTTCCGTCTTCATATCAAGAGTTTCGCTTTCACTCAACAACTTGGAGAACTCATCCAGACGCCGGCTGGCCATGTTGAGCAGTTCTTCCACCGCGTCAACTTTGACAAAGATGAACCCTCTGCCCCCGAAATGACTGAAGACCAGAAGTTTGGTACCGACATCTATGCCCAGTTCTCTTCGTGCGTCGGCGGGAATCACCAGTTGGCCTCGCGGGCCGACAACCGTCGAGCCGTAACATTTGCCTATCATGCGCATATGCCCTTCTTCCATTCCACCTCCTGGAGCAGACATTTCTTAATTGTAAGAGTTTTCTTACCAGCCAGTCAAGGTTTCGTGGGAATCTGGACACCATTACTAGGCAAGGAAATTCTTGGCAAGCCGGACTACTGTCTGGTGTTGCGTCTAGGACTCTGGACAACTCCTTCTCACGGAGGCAGATCCGCACGCGTTTAGCACCCGCTCCTTGCTGCTTGCTCCCAGGATGGCCGGAACCACCGTGGCGTGCGCCTTGATCAGACAGGGTCTCGTTTAACCGGTGTTTCACCTTGGGGTTAATGATAGCCTTTGGCCGGGCTTCACTGCCAAACCTGAGTTTGCCTGAATGAGGGTATGTCCTGAATGAGGGTATGTGAAGTAGAAGTCTGATGGCAAGTGTCAGAGGGCGTTGCTGGCTCAGGCCAAATAGGATTACTGAGAAATTGTTCGATCGGAGGAGGAAGTGATGTTGCAGACCTCAGTTTCATCTTCAGATGCTAGTTGAATAGTAGATTCTACCACATTGTATTTGTCGAATAGATATTCGTTTATTCTTGAGACTATCGCTTTCTCCTGACCAGCAGGTAAGCTGGCGGTGTTGTACAGCTTAACATGTGCCGAGAAGACAATCATATACGGGGTAATTGTCCATAGGTGCACATTGTACAGTTCTTCAACCTCAGGAAAACTGGCTTTCACATCATAGTTGATGATATCCACATTTAGTCCCGTTGGAGCCATTTCCAATAGCACGGTTGAAGATACCTTTAGTATGCCGCATGCCCAGTAGATTATGATTGCGGCTATACCCAGACTGACCAAGGGGTCGACAATGTTCCACCCGGTACGAGATATGATGACTGCTGCTATTACAATTCCTACCGAAGAAGCAGCGTCTCCAGCCATATGATAGAAGACGCTTCTAATGTTCAGATCAGACTTGTGGCTACCACGGAGAATGAAGATACTTGCTAGATTCACTGCCAATCCAAGAAGAGCAATGACTAGCATCTCGAGCCCGAGGACTTCCCTCGGTTGGATGATTCTCAGAACTGCCTGGTAGACTATTACCCCAGCCACAAGAAGGAGAACCAATCCATTGACGAACGCAGCTAATATCTCTCCTCGATATAGGCCAAACGTCCTGTGGTGACAGGGGGGCCTTGTGGCGATACTCATTGCCACAAGGCTTATTACAATAACAAAACAGTGAGTGAACATGTGCCCCGCATCACTTATCAAAGCGATGCTGCCGGTAAGAAAGCCGCCAATGAATTCAACAATCATCACCACTGATGTTATGGACAGCGATAAGATGAGTCTTTTCTTTCCCTCAGAGCGATACTTGAACAGATGCCCAGAGAAAACGTTCCTAGTCATGTGTTTTTCCATAGTATGCTCTTTCCTAACTCATGGTCTGCAGAGTCGCCAACGTTCTGAGCATAACCACAACCCAGACATAAGGCGGATTCGTTCGGGCTGCACCGACGTTTTGAAACTGTCCACAAAAGAGGTTCATGTAGCTTCTGGGGGATCTAACAAGCTAAGGCTTCTTCCTCAAGGTGTTCGTTAACAAACCACTGTGTAGATGACGCGTTTGCAACATGGTCACCGTCAGACATGGCGCGGTCAACTGGAGTGTATGTTGAACCCTCCCTTCAATGCGAAGTAGAGGGGATGCTTTCTGTTCTCCGACTTGACTTTCATCTCAGATGTCTATTCAGCTTGTTTCGCTAAAGCCTCGAGTATGGCTTTGTTGACTGGCGCTAGGACGGCTGTCTTGGGGCAGGTAAGAAGATTCCTGTCTTGAAATAGGTGTTCATCCAGCCAGTTTGCGCCAGTCTTTCTTGCGTCCACAGCCACTGATGGCCACAAGGTTACACGAAGTCCCTTGACCATGTCAGCCGATACAAGGAGTCATGTTCCGAGGTAAAGCGCTCATAGCAGCTAGCCGAGATTATGTGTCTTCCTTACCGTGTGAATTAGAGAGTGATGCACAGGCACCTTCTCGCCGGCGTAACGTCCAGGGACGATAATGGCATCGAAATCCTTAGTACTGACTTGATCAAGAACCCTCCAATCATCTTCAGCCAAGGCAGCAATCGGCTTTTCATCTAGCGACGTTTTCCGTCTCCTCATCACCAAGGTGTTATCGCGTATTTACATGAATCCATCAAGGAGCCCCTCTATGCGTTTGGGCTCCATCTCTTGCTTCACCAAAGGACCTTTGCTCAAAGCTGGCAGTCGATCTTCAAAGCTAGGGAGTCGATTCATGTGGATGATCTCCCCGCGCGAAGGACTTGGCCAATATGAGGCCCACAACTTGTATCCCTTGGCCGGCTTCTCCACCAACCATTATGTTGATATCTACTGGCATCCGCTCGCCTCTACGATGTAGTGTTACGCTTGCTGGCATACAAATAGTTCAGTCTTTTCCATAGACCAAGTCGTCGTAGAATGTCTCCAGCCTTTGTTTGTGTTTGAGTTCCTCGGTAGCCAGTCTTTCGCAGAGATGTTTGGCAGCTTCCCCCCTGATCACGCTCATCATTCTGGAATAGAATTCCAGCGCATGCTGCTCTCGCTTCATGGCGAAAACGAGCGTGTCCTGCAAACTAGCGCCTTCTAGCTTGTCACCGCCGGTCAAGTATTCGCTTATCAGTAGGTTGGGTATCTTCTCCCTGTGCCAATGGCTTTCTGTCCAGTCTTTCTCCTTGAGCCCTTCGAGCATCTGCGAATGGCGAAGCTCCTCGTCTGCCAATTCTTTCATTAACGCCGTTGCTCCGGGGTCGTCAGTCTTGTTCTGTGCCGCTATGTAAAACGCCTGGGAGGCTATTTCTTTGTATATGGCAGTCTGCAGGAGTTCACTCAATTCATCTTGCATCTCGAACCTCCTGTATTGACATAGGGCCCCGTATTCCTATGGGTCACCTATTCAGTGGAGACAGGATAGCCAGCAGCCATCCAGGCTGTCATGCTGCCGAGGACGTTGTACACAGCGCGGCATCCCTCGCGAAGCAGGATGCTGGCGCCGAGCCCGGCGCGGTGACCCACGTTGCAAAACATGGCTACTGGTTTGTCTTGGGGAATATCGGCCATTCTCTCTTGGATGTGCCCCACATATATGTGCTGGGCGCCCCTTATGTGCCCCTCATCCCATTCGTCCTGCCCCCTGTCATCCAATATAGTCAATTCCTCGCCCAGGTCGATCTTGGCTTTCAATTCGTGCACAGTCAAGACTTGCAGGTGCTCGACAGGAAATCCGGCATTGTACCAGCCCTCAATGCCACTTTTGAGATAGCCCACAATCCACTCATAGCCGGCACGTATCAGGTAGCGAATCGCCCTCTCCAGATGAGACTGGTCTTCCAATACCAGCAGAATAGGTCTGTCGTAAGATAGGACCCAGCCAGCAAAGACAGGCAGTCCTTCAAGCCAGATGCTATAGGATCCCTTGATGTGAGCACCGCCAAAGGCAGCCGGCGCGCTAGTATCAACGACCGTCGCTCCCTTTTCCATCTCCTTCCTGAACTCACTTGGAGCAAGTGGAGCCGGCAGAGGCATACACCCTACAAGGGGAGGGCCCTCCAAATTGTATTTCTCCATCTGGCGGAAATAGGGAGGCCTCTCTGGTTTCTCAGCTACGTTGTACCGTATGAAGTCATCTCTATTCGTCAGTTGGAGCGCTGGATTCTGGACTCTTTCTATACCCAAGGTGCTTTCGTCCCTGTCAGCAATATTCGCACCGCACACTGAGCCCGCACCGTGAGCCGGGCAGAGTATGACGCCATCTCCCAAGGGAAGCAGTTTATTAAAGATGCTGTCATAGAGATTTGAGGCAAGCCTGGGAGCCTCTTCAGGACCATACAGGTCAGTCCGGCCCACATCTCCTACAAATAATGCGTCTCCAGTAAATAACATTACTGTAGCCTGACCAGACGAGAGGTCAGCCACAGCATAGGACATGCTCTCGTCAGTATGCCCGGGGGTGTGGAGAGTGGTTAACCTGAGCGTGCCGATTTGGAATTCCTGTCCATCTCTCAAGGTGTTGCCGTATTTCCAGTCGAGCCCCGGCCCGTGATAAATTTCGGCTCGGGTGAACTTGTTCAGCTCTACAGAGCCAATGACATAGTCCTCATTACGGTGGGTCTCAAGAATGTACCTGATTCTCAGGCCTTTCTGCTGAGCGAGCTCAATATAAACCTGGCAGTCACGCCGAGGGTCGATCACCGCGGCATCACTGCCGGAGCCGATCAGGTAAGAATTGTGGGCTATTCCGTCTGATCTTATCCGCTCAAAGATCACCGCGAGCCCCCTTTTTCACTCATTGCTGTCGAGTAATTTGCCCTACCCGCTTGAGCAGAATATCGGCGTGATTTCGTTCCTCCAGGGCTAATTCACTGAGGAGCGTTCTAGCATCTGGGTTCTCGACGAAGGTCGAAGTCCGCCTATAGAAGTCATATGACATATATTCCTTTTCCAGGGCTATCTCCAGTGCTTCCATTTCACCGCCGAATTCCTCATCTATCTCGGCCAGAGCCGGGTTAACCTCTATGCCGCCTTCCATATGTTCCACCTTCAGTTCTACCCTCAGTTCTTCCAGGGGAGGAAGCGTCCCCTCACCGAGCAGGCCAATAGCGCGCCGGTACAGCCTCTGCATATGACTATCTTCAGCATTGGCTAGCATCTGGAATGTTTCTTTCGCCTGAGGTGACTCGACCTTATCCTTGGCTGCCATATAGAAATCCCGGGAGCCCTTCTCCAGTTTGATAGCCAGCATGAGAACATCTTTGACGTCGGCTGTCTCGGTTATCACCTCAGGCCTCCTCTCAGGAATTCCAGAGATAGTCTTATAAGGCCAGTTCAAAATTCCGCCAGCCAGGTGGTAAACACCTTTGAATCCCAGTCCACAAAGGCCTATAGCTGCTGCTATACTTCTACGTCCCGAGCGGCAGTAGGTAATGACTTCCTTGCTCCGGTCTAACTCCCCCTCCCTGGCTTCAAGTTCGCCCAGCGGGACAAGCATAGCTCCCGGAATATGTCCGGCCTCATATTCCTCAGGCTGTCTCACATCCAGAAGAATAAACTCACCCTTGCTGTCCTTGTCCAGTGTGACTTTGACTTCGTCAGGGGATAGGCTGCCTATTTCGTCAATGGCACAAGCTATCTTCGTCGTGGGACTCTACCTCCAGCCTGCTGTTTGCGAATCACTTCATTCAATTGGCAGTCTTACGTCAGCTGCTGTTCTTCCGTTTGTCCTCCAGTGCTCTTCGTAGCATCTCGAGAATGACTTCTTCTTCGGCAGCGTGCTTCACAACTAGCTGCCCGACACTATTTATTGCCTGTTCTATTTCCGACTTTGTGGAAGCTAACTCCTCTTGGCTGGACACTCGGAGCATAGGCTCAACAACATTTGATCGTGCTCTATCAATTGATTTCTCTATTTCCCGGTGATCCAGCATAATGGCGCGCATAAGCAGCACACCCAGCAACTGTGGTAGACCTTTTTCTTCCAAAGCAAAGTGATTATTAAGACCGTCACCCAGTAAGCTAATTGCCTTTTGCAACCTTTCCAGCTTCTCGGATAGAGTACCCAATTCCTCCGAGGTCCAGTCAGCCTTAGCTCTTTGCAGGCTGATTAGGGCTTCCCAGTCAGACAGCGTGTCTCCTGCCAGCTTTATGTGTCGCCTGATAGTGTGGTGCTCTTCCATTATCTTATCGATTAAGGCCAGATTGTTCAACGTCATTCGTCTCCTGAGCCGACGATCATACTTCTACGAGGATTTTGTCCTGTTCGACCCTTGCACTATACACAGTGAGCGGTTTTCCTAGCTTGAGTGCTTTGTCTACCTTCGACATCAGACCAGACCCCTTCAACCAGCGGACTACTCGGCCGTCAGTGAGGTCAAACTGAGATCCATGTAGAGGACAGGTGACTACTGTCCCTTCCAACTTGCCCTGGGATAACTTTCCCCGTCGATGAGGGCAGCGGTTGTCAGCAGCATAATAATTGTCCCCAACCCTGGCTACAAGGATTTCACGGCCGTCGGCTGAGATCTCCCTCATGGTTCCATCTTCAAGCTCATCGGCCTTGCTCAATTCCACTACAGTATTCATTTGCGTCACCTCTCATTGGGACTATATTGGCCCGGACTCATGCCGGGCTCAGTAACTCACCTACTATGGGGAATTTTTCCTTACCCCCTGGGGTGCCCCCATTTTTGGTACCACTCACAGTGAGAGACCTCCCGCCTTTTCCAAAGGTTGTTTAGCTCTTTCTACTTGGTTCTTCTCGCAGTAT